>CAYYZZ010000184.1:0-5515 GCA_964476235.1 uncultured Streptomycetaceae bacterium
CTGGATACGGCTAGACGCGGCCGAAATCGCTCTCATACAGCGCATCGAGACGGGCGAGCACGTGCGGCAGGAGCGGCCCCATCGCGGCCGCCTGCAGCGCCTCGTCGATATGGTGCAGTTCCGCACTGCCGATCACGGCACAGGAAATATCCGGATTGGCCAGCACGAAGCGCAGCGCGATCTGCGCGCGCGTTCCCTGGTCGGACCCGATCGTGTCGAACACGGCCCTCGTCTTGCGTTCGTCTTCGGCGACGCTGGTGTCAGCGATGAGGACGCTCTCGCGCCCCGTCCGCTCGTCCGTGGCGATGACTCCGGCGGCGAAAATACGAATCGCCATCACCGCGACATGGTTGGCGCGACAGGCCTCGATAATGCCGCCCAGGTTCTGCCCGGTCCACCCCTTGGGCATGCTCCGGCCCGCGCTGGGATTCAACAGGTTGTAATAGACCTGCGCGGAATCGAACCGCTTGCTGCGGATCACCTCGCAAACGGACGCGGCCTCGCCGATGCCGGTGATGCCCGAGTGGCGGATCAGCCCCTTCTCGCGCAGCCGGTCGAGCCCGTCGGCCACGCCGTTCCTGCCGAGGATCTGCTCGACCGTCATCACCCGACCGCCGGGCTTCGATCCGATCCGGTTGTGCAGCTGCAGCAGGTCGACCGATGAACGCTTGAGCCGGGCGAGGCTAGCCACCAGGCTCTCCTCGATCTGCGCCGGGACGTCTTTCAGATTCTCGACATTGAGACTGAACTTGGTCGAGAGATAAGGTGTAGCCCCCGCTTCGGGCAGCAGCCAGCCGAGCGCTTCTTCCGACTTGCCGTTGCCATATTGCGCGGCCGTATCGATCCAGTTGATCCCGCCGGCGAGCGCCCGGCGGATGGCTTCGCGCTTGGTCGCGTCATCCTTGTGGATGAGGATGCCGCCGACACCGCCGGCGCCGAAGATGACCTCCGAGACCTTGATGCCGCTGCGGCCGAATGTGCGGTGCTTCAGGCTCATTGCGGAGAGACCAGGTTGGAGCGATTATAAGGCGCGGAAAAATAAATGGGGTCAGACCATTAAAATGATGACCATCTCGGAGTACCAAGCAAGCCGCGAAAGGCAAGGCGAAAGTCGAAAGGCGAAAGTGCCAAACAACTTGGTTTTTGCTACTCCTTCGAAAGGCAAGGTGAAAGTCGAAAGGAGAACGTGCCAAACAGCCTGGCTTTTCCGTTCCTTCCGCCTTCCGCCTTCCGCCTTTCGCCTTTCGCCTTTCTCTACTAGCCGCCCGGGCGAAAGCCGAAGATCCGCTCGAAGCGCTGCGTAAAGCGTTCCCACGCATCCGGATTGATGAGGCGCGGCGGGCGCTCGCCGCGGAGGATGCCGGCGACCTGCTGCGCGTTCCAGTCGGCCATGTTGTGCCGTGAATCTTCCGTGACGCCGGCGGTGTGGTAAGTGGCGATCAGGTTCTCGAACGCGAGCAGCGGGTGCGTGAGCGGCGGTGGCTCGTCGATCCAGACGTCGACGCCCGCGCCGGCGATGTGCCCGGCCTTGAGCGCGGCCGCGAGCGCGCCCTCGTCGACGATCCCGCCGCGCGCCGTCGTGATCACGTAGGAGCCGGGCTGCATGGCGTTCAACTCGCGGCTGCCGATCATGCCGCGGGTCGTGTCGTCGTACGGGCAGTGGATCGAGAGGAAGCGCGACTCGGCGAGGAGCGTCGCGAGATCCACCTTGGTCGCGCCCCGGGCCTCGACCTGTTCCGCGGTGAGAAAAGGGTCGCACGCGAGCACCCGCATCTGCAGCCCCAGGCCGCAGATGCGCGCGACGCGGCTGCCGACCTCGCCGAGGCCGACGAGGCCGACCGTGCGGCCCCTGGCGTTCCGGCCCTTGAATTTTTCCCGCGGGGTGCCCCGCACGGTGCGCATATAGCGGTCCGTCTGCGGAATGTTCTTGGTGAGCGAAAGCATCATTCCCACCGCGTGTTCCGCCACGGCATCGGCGTTGCCGCCCGCCTGGTTCACCACCAGCACGCCCGCCGCCGTGCACGCCGCCACGTCGACCGTGTCGTAGCCCGCGCCGCTGGTCGAAACGGCAAGGAGGTCGGGACAGCGCGCGAGCAGCGTCGCGTTGCCGTGGTACTCCTCGGGCATCTCCTGCCGCGTCGAGGTGATGCAGTACGCGTGCGCGGCCGACATGGCGCCCCAGTTGTCCGCGTTCGGCCCGCTGAAGGCGAGGCGATGCAGGGTGATGTCCTTCTCGCGCTCGAGCGAATCGGCGACGTTCGGCCGCTTGCCGTCCTCGAACCAAAAAACTGTCTTGCTGGTGGGCATGAGTCGTCCGCTATGAAAATGTTCCGCGCACCGCGCTTCACGACGGCCGGTAGACCACCGGCGCCAGCGTCTTCTGGTCGATCATGACGTCCACGATGGCAGGCTTGCCGCTCGCGAACGCGCGCTCGAGCGCGCCCTCGAGCTCGCCCGGCCGCGTGACGTGCTCGCCGTGGGCGCCGAACACCTTCGCCAGCGCCCCGAAATCCGGGTTCTGGTAATCCACCGCGTAGAGCCGCCCGCCGTAGTGCTCGTTCTGAAACGCGCGCTCGTTGCCCAGCCCCTGGTCGTTGAACACGACGTAGACCACCGGGATCTTCTCGCGCATCGCGGTCTCGAGTTCGCCGATATTGCACATTGCGCCCATGTCGCCCGAGGCGCAGAGCACCGGGCGGCCGGGCCGCGCCAGCTTCGCGCCAAGCGCGATGGGAAACGAGCCGCCGACCGACGCCCAGTCGTCGATGCACATGAAGGTGCCCGGCCCGTAGCTCTTGAAGTAGCTGCGCACGTGCTTGCCGCCGTTGCCGGCGTCCACCACCAGCAGGCCGTCGCGCGGCAGCACCTTGCGGATCATGTGCGCGACGAACTGCGACTGGATCGGCACCGCGTCATGGCGCACCGCGCCCTGCAGCTCGGCCTCCCAGTCGGCGCGCGCTTTCGCCACGTCCACCCACGGCTTGCGCGGACCGGCTTTGGCCGCGCGTTCCAGGAGCCCCGCGATGAAGCTCGCCGTCGAGCCCGTCACGCCGAGCGTGACCGGGAACACGATGCCGATCTGACCCGGCGCGGCGCTGTGATGGACGAGCTTCGCCGACTGGCTGAAGATCCCGTACTGGTACAGCGTCGAGAACACGTCCATGTGGGCGCCGATCGCGACGATCAGGTCGGCTTGCGGGACGGTGCGGTTGGCACTGCCCGCGCCATTGCGGCCCAGCGGCCCGAGCGCGAGCGGGTGGGTGGAAGGAAACGCGTCGGGCGAATACTGCAGCGCCGCGACCGGGACGCCCGCGCGCTCGGCGAGCTTCGCCATCGCGTCGGTCGCCGCTTCGCTCAGCACGCCGCGTCCGACGACGAAGACGGGGCGCTCGGCGCGGGCGAGCAACTCCATCGCCTGATCGAGCTGCGCGGCATTGCACGAGGGCAGCACGGTGTTGCGGTACGCGGCCGGCGCGATCGGCTCGGGGACGGTTTTCTCCAGCAGGATCTCGCTCGAGGCCTCGATATGCGCCGGTCCCTGCGGTTCCGTGAGCGCCACGCGAAACGCCTTGCGCACCGACTCCTGCACCTTCTGCACATTGGGGATGCTGTACGCCCACTTGGTGATCGGGCGCATGAAGGGGACCTGGTCCATGTCCTGGGTGGCGTCGCGCTCCCGCATCGAGCTCTCCTGCACGCCGCACACGCTGATCACCGGGACGTTCCCGCGGTAGGCGGCGCCGATCGCGGTGACGAGATTCGTGACGCCGGGGCCCTCGGTGGCCGTGACTACGGCCGGGCGCCGCGCGGCGCGCGCAAAGCCATAGGCCATGAACGCGGCGCCCTGCTCGTGACGCGTGAGGATGAAGCGGATTTGCGGCGTGTCGCGCAACGCGTCGATTACCGCCAGGTTCTGCGTGCCGGGAATGCCGAAGACGTGGTCGATGCCCTCGCGCAACAATGCGTCAACCAGCGCCCGCGCGCCGGTCGTCGTGTTGACCCTGCTTTGTTCCTTGAGATCCATCGAACGTTCCTTGATTGAGTCGACTTTCCTCGAAGTATCGCGCCAAAGCCGGGCCACGACAAATGCGCGGGAAATCAGGGTCACGAAATCAGGGGTCAGGCTTTTACCTTATAACTGAACTGCCCGCCTTCGCCTGTGAAAACAGGGTCAGACTCGAATTTCCGCGCCTGTCTTTCTGGGGGTAAATGGGGTCAGTGTAAGATTTCCGCAGCGGAAAGTTACACTGACCCCATTTACCGAAAGTTACACTGACCCCATTTACCAAGGTTCTACCCGGTAGCGTTGCCTCGCGGATCACGCCGGAGAACGGACTATTGGATGTCTTCATGTTCTCTACTGTTCAATACGGCCAACAACGATCGCGGCATCAAGGCAGCGCCGAACATTTCCAAGGCGGCCGACTCCATGATCTCGGCTTCCCAACTGAACCACCGGCCGACACTGTCCGGCGGGTGCTTCTCCGCATCGCATAGCGCAGGGTCAGTCACCACGAGCAGCTTGCGACAGGCGTTTGGCCGGAATTCATACACCTTGCACGCGCTATCGTCGCCAAGGAACACGCAGGCCCTGTCGGCTGCCGGCTGTTGCCGCCAGGTGTCCACGGTGTACTGGCTCTGGCGTTCGAGACGCGCCTTGTCCATTTCCATGCCGGCCTCGCGCGCGATCCCTACCAACAGCGCGGCCTCGTGCGGCCAGATCTCGACCGGCACACGGCAGCAATGGTCGCACCCCTTGCGGCACTTGATGTCGCCGCTGTTTGCGCTTTTCTTCCGATCCCGTTCCAGCACATTGTCAATTGCGATGTGCACTCCACGCGCGACCGATGGCGCATCCTGGTTCCCGGCCGCACGGAACTGTTCTGTGTAGCGGCCAAATATCCTGCGCAGGTGCGCCTCTTTCTTCTCGTCGCGCGCCTTCTTGTTCGCGGTGGCCTTGAAGTCGTCAGTCATGCCAAACCCATGGTATCCCGGTGTAAAGATAATGGGGACGGAGCCTGGTTTCTTATTCAATCCATCACCCTATTTTTTCATCTCGAACCAGAGTGGTATCGTCCCGGGCGGTTACAGTTCCTCCCGTATCCTGAGCGTGTCTTCGAAGTACCAGACGCGCCGGATTTCGATCACGTCGTACTGGCGCGCGAGCGCGGGCGGGAAGGCGCTGTACGGCGCATGGAGCCGCACGATGCGCCGCACCGCTTCGTCGAGTTCGCGCAGCCCGCTGGATCGGTGGATGTTGACGTCCTCCAGGCTGCCATCGCTGCGTATGGCCACGGTGACAACCGGGTAATCGCGCGCCTTCCTGCTTGCCCAGGACGGAAAGTTGAGCGAGGCATTGCGCTCGATCTTCCAGCGCCAGCTGTCGGCATACATCCGCAATACGACATCGCGCTCGACGCCGAGTATCGAGCGCCGTCGCGAACCGTCGGCGCTCCCGGACTGGGAAGGCGGGCGCGGCGGATCGGTGCGCGCCGCACCGGGCGTTCTCAGCTGA
>CAYYZZ010000185.1:0-5491 GCA_964476235.1 uncultured Streptomycetaceae bacterium
ACAACCTGCTTTCCCAATGCGAGCGGTTCGGGCTGACCACCGAGGCGGCAAGGAACGAAATCGAGAATGTGGTTACGACCGTCCGAACCTGGCGGGAACATTTCCTCGCCTGCGGCGTGTCCGAAAAAGATGTCGCTTACATGGCGCTGGCATTCCTGCCAGAGTGCTTCTTCTTCGAAAAGCCGCCGGAGGAATAGGCGCCTGCCAGCAGCCGTACCTGGCACCTGTTTATTGCAGGCATAGTCCGATAACGGCCATGACCGGTCGCTCGGGCGTGTCCCAATGCAGCCTATTTCGATATTACTGCGTGCAGTTGCCAGATAGACTGCGTGATTGCGCGTAACATGCTGATGCATCACAAGTTGCTACCAGCAGTGCCAAAATAGGTTGCAAATCGGAAGTTCACATTACGTTAGGTGCTGGAAGAATAGCCCTTGAGCCCGACGATCTTTCGCGAAGATGGATTCCGATTCTTTTTCTTCTCTCGCGAGGAGTCTCGGCTCCACGTTCATGTGAACCACGCGGGCGGGGAAGCGAAGTTTTGGCTTGAGCCGCAGATTGAACTGGCGCAGAATTACGGCTTGAACGACCGCCAGATTCGGGCGGCGGAAGCGTTGATCCGGAAACACGAAAATGACATCCGTGCTGCCTGGCGCAAGCACTTTGGACGTTGAGGTCACGAACGTCTCGACTCACGGCTTCTGGCTGATGCTGGGGGTCGAGGAGTTGTTCGTGCCTTTTGCGGAGTTTCCCTGGTTCAAGGACGCTCCGATCGCCAAGCTCACGAACGTCGAGCGTCCTCAACCGCACCACCTCTACTGGCCCGACCTCGATGTGGATCTGGCCGTCGAATCCATCCGCCACCCCGAGAAGTTCCCGCTGGTGGCGCGATCCAGCACCTAACCACGCGGTCGAGAATGACGCTCCGCGAGCGTCGTCGCTCGCACGCGCATCTCACCGCGGACGTTGAGGCTGTAAAAAAAGCCCCTTCGCGAAATCGACCATGCGTTCCAGCAGAAATCGACTCCCCAGGATCGCCCACAATCGTTTCCAGTCAGCAGGCGCTGTTCTCGTCGAAGTTCTGCTTTGAGCATTCCAGTTAGCGGTTCGTCGCCGGACGAAACGCTGGGGCTTGGGGGCTTGTACTTCTCCCTTGATTAGGCGTAACGTACGTTCCCCCTAACTCTTCGGAGATATGTATGTTGCAAATTCAGCTGCCTCAATCCGCGACCAAGAGGTTGTTAGCCCAAGACCCCGCAACCGAGAAAAGAGGAGGGTTCCAAAAGCTAATAATCAGCCTGCGGCGCCAAGTGGATGAATCAACAGGAATTCTACAAGTAACTGATTCTCAAATAGAAAAGGTGAGGCGGTACCGTAAAAAATACGGCGGGGGTGGTTGGCAGAACATCCTGGATCCAATCTGGAAGCAGGCTAGTAGAGAAGACTAATTCAGCGTTTCAGCAATTGATTACCTGCCGTACTGGGTACTTAAGATCAAGTATCCGCAGTAAGCTATTGTACTTTTGTGAAAAAGGAGTACGATCACTAACCGGTACCCTATTACCGGAGAGATCGCGATGGTTGGAATCGCCCTGCCACTTGCCCCAATTACTGGCCTCACCCGCTTTAACAGCCGTAAACCTGCCAGCAACACCCCTACTGAACTACAGATATCTGACACGGTATCCGTACCCATCTACGAGGCAGAGCTGTGGACCAGCCGCCAGCGGCAGGCAAGCTCGATCCACGAGATTTCGTACCGCGCCTGCTTCAAGCCGCAACTGCCGGCTTATTTCATCGAGCGGCTGACCCGCGCCGGAGACGTCGTGTACGACCCGTTCAGCGGGCGCGGCACGACCGCGGTCGAGGCCGCACTGCGCGGGCGCAAAGTCATCGTCAACGACGTCAACCCGCTCTCGGTCATCCTGACCTACCCCCGGCTCGAGCTGCCGAACGTGACCGAGATCGACGCGCGGCTGAGATCGCTCAGGTTCGCCGCCCGGCCACGGGGCGACATCGATCTCTCGATGTTCTTCCATCCCGACACCGAGTACGAGATCCTCGGCCTGCGCGAATACCTCTACCGGCGCATGAACAGCGGCAAGGAAGACAGCGCGGACCGCTGGATCCGCATGGTGGCGACCAATCGCCTGACCGGCCACTCGCCCGGCTTCTTCTCGGTCTATACCCTGCCGCCCAACCAGGCGGTCTCGCCTGAGGACCAGCTCCGCATCAACGCCCGGTTGAAGCAGGAGCCCGAATACCGCAATATCCGCGCGCTGATACTCAAGAAGACCATGCAACTGCAAGGCAGGCTGAGTGCGGCCGAGCGGTGGCGGTTGCGCAAGGCCGCGACCGAAGCGCTGCTGTTGAGCAAGGATGCCCGCGCAACGGGCGATATTCCCGACAGCAGCGTTCAACTCACCGTCACCTCGCCCCCGTTCCTGGATGTCGTGCAGTACACGCGCGACAACTGGCTGCGCTGCTGGTTCAACGGGTTCGACGCCGAGAAGGTCGGCGAGCGCATCACCATGAGCAAGACGGTGGAGGACTGGGAGGCGGAAATGGCCGCCGTATTCCAGGAGCTCTACCGTGTCACCCGCCCCGGCGGCTGGGTCGCGTTCGAGGTCGGCGAAGTGCGGCGCGGCACGGTAAAGCTCGACGAGGTCGTCGCCCCGATCGGCATCAACACCGGCTTCGAGTGCGCTGCCATCCTGATCAACGCCCAGCGCTTCACCAAGACCGCCAACATCTGGGGCGTCAAGAACAACAGCCTCGGCACCAACTCCAACCGCATCGTCCTGTTCAGCAAAGCGTGATCTGCTTCACGGATTGCGTGTGACCACCCTCTGGCTTGTGACACAAGTCGCAACGCCGGCGCAGGTGCCTGCGTAATATGGTTCTTTCCGGGACAAGGGGAGAAATCCGATGAAGATCGCGAGCATACCGTACCAAAAAAGCGAAAGCCGGAGTTTCGCCTCCGGTCAAAGCATATTCAGCCAGGGCGATTCGGGCGACACGATGTACGTGGTGCTCGAGGGCGAAGTGGACCTGCTGGTCAACGGCCAACTGGTGGAGAAGCTGGAATCAGGCGGCGTGCTGGGGGAAATGGCCTTGCTCGAGCCGGCGCCGCGCAGCGCGACCGCCGTCGCGCGCACCCCATGCAAGCTGCTGCCGGTCAATCAGCAGCGATTCGCCCTGCTCGTGCAGCACAAGCCGGATTTCGCGCTGCAGATCATGCGCGTCATGGCCGGGCGGCTGCGGCAAATGGACGCGCGGCTGTAAAACTAACGGCTGTTTCGGTCTGATCGAAACAGCCCCCCGATATAGGGGAGCACGAGGGGAGTATCCCCTCATATCGTTACCGGCTCTAGACCGGCCTCAAGGCCCTTTCCACGGGCTGCGGACCGGAGCGGGCCGCGGTCCCCTGTGATTCCCCCGCGAACGGCATGACCAGGTATTCCCGTCCCAGGGACGCGACGCCGGGACAGCCGATCAACGCCAGCAGGCGGTCGATCTCGTCGCGATAGATCTCGATCGCGCGTGCGGCGCCGGCCTGCCCCGCCACCGCGGTCCCATACAGCGTCGCGCGCCCGATCAGCACGGCTTTCGCGCCGAGTGCCAGCGCCTTCACGACGTCAGCGCCGCGGCGAAAACCGCTGTCCACCAGCACCGTGAGGCGCTTGCCGGCGGCGTCGACGACCTCCGACAGGACATCGATCGGAACGCGCGTGCTGTCCACAGCGCGCCCGCCGTGGTTGGAGACGATGACTCCGTCCGCACCGCAATCGGCCGCGAGCACCGCATCCTGCGGGCGCAGGATGCCCTTCACCATCAACGCATGCGGCCACAGCTTGCGCAGCACGCGCAGGTCGTCCCAGGTGAGCGAGTCGGTCACCATATGCGCTCGAATGCGGCGCGGTTCTCGACCAGCGCGATTTCGTCGCCGTTGCCGCGATCGAAGAATTCGAAGACGCCCCTGGGCAGGCGGCGGCGCGCCAGCTCGCAGAGATCCGCGATGTCGTAGGCCCCGAGCGTCTTGTCCATGATTTATAGCGGTAATGCGGGACCGGGCAGTATAGCCCAGCACCCCGGATTTTTCGCGTCATCACACCATGCGGAACGGGGCGAGAAGCGGCTCGCGCAATTGGTTGACATGATCAACTAACCGGGCATAAAGTCCCGGCACAGGTGGAGCGTCCGCTGGTCCCGCGCTGGTTCCGCGCTGGTTCTAATTGGCGCGCTCGAGCATCCGTTTCCCGCACAATGACACGCAGTTCACATGCCAGCCGCGCTATCGCGACGCGACCTGCGCCCGCGCAGGTTCCCGCGCAGGTTCCTGACCTTTCCCGGCTGTTCACTTATAACCTGAGCCTCCTCGCCAATATGCTGAGCCGTGGCGCGGCCGCGCGCTACTCGCGCGAATTCGGCGTCACGTTGATGGAATGGCGGGTGATCGGCAGCCTCGCGCTCGACGCCCCGCTGTCGCTGCAGCAGATCTCGCACCGCTTCGATCTCGACAAGGGACAGTCCAGCCGCACGGTGGCGGGACTGCTCGAGCGCGGCCTGGTCCATCGCAGCGTGAACGGGGACGACCGGCGCAGCATCGAATTGAAGCTCACGCCGTCCGGCTGGCGGCTTTACCGCCGCATCCTGCTGAGTGCGCGCAGCCGCAGCGAACGGCTGCTCGGCTGCCTGGACGCCGGGGAGCGCAAGGCGTTCCTGCGGACCTTCGGCAAGCTCATGATCGAAGCCCGCACGATCTACGCCGAGGAAAAATCCCGCCATAACGGCTCGGGGCACGGCAGGGCCTATACGGGTATCCGCAAACCGCACGCCTGAACGAGCAGAATATTGGAAGCTTATCTCGAACGTCCCGATGGCTGCAAGCTGTTTTACCGTGTCGACGACTACACGGATCCGTGGCGGCCGGCGGAGACCGTGCTGTTCCTACACGGGCTGGCCGAATCCGGCGAGGCCTGGCGCGGCTGGGTGCCCTATTTCGCGCGGCGCTACCGCGTGGTGCGCGTGGATTTGCGCGGCTTCGGGCGCTCGACGCCGATGCCGGCCGATTACAAGTGGAACATGGACGCGCTGCTCGACGACATCGAAGCGCTCATGCGGCATCTCGGCTGCAAGCGTGTGCACCTCGCCGGCGCGAAAAGCGGCGGCTCGATGGCGCTGAAGCTCGCCGCCGACCGGCCAGCGCTGGTGCAAACGCTGATCGGCGTGACACCGCCGCTCACCGGCGCGGCCGACGTCGGCCAGTGGCTCGAGCGCATCGAGACGCGCGGCGTCCTCGACTGGGCGCGTCATACGATGCAGGGGCGTCTCGGCAGCGCGGTATCCAAGGAAGAGGTCGAGTGGTGGGTCGGCAACCTGCAAGGCAAGACGCCGTTATCGACCCTGCAGGGCTACCTGCGCTGGGTGCCGGGTCTCGATATCCGCGCCGATGTCGAGCGCATTACCTGCCCCACGCTCGTCATCACCA
>CAYYZZ010000186.1:0-3321 GCA_964476235.1 uncultured Streptomycetaceae bacterium
AAATTGGAGCCGCGCACCTTGGCGTGGTCCCACGGGACGCCGAGGTAGCGCAGCCGCCATTCCGGGTTGGTCTCGAAGCCGCCGCACGCCAGCACCACCGCCTTCGCATTGAACGTAGCGAAGCCGTCGGGGCCGCGCGCGACCACGCCGGTCACACGCCCGCTCTCGGCCTGCGTCAGCCGCTGCGCGCCGGTCTCGTAGCGGATCTCGATGCCCATTTTTTCCGCTGTCTCGAACCAGGTCTTCGACAGGCCCACGCCCTCGTGTCCGGTGCGGATCATCGCGCCGCGAGGCCATTTGAATTCGTTGCCGACTTTGACGCCCATCACCGAGACCGCGAGCTCGAAATGATGCTTGCCCGTGTCCTGCAGCCAGCACATCGTGTCGTAGGAATTGTCTATGAGCAGGGTCGCGAGCTCGGAATCGCTGCGCCCCTGCGTGACGCGCATCAAGTCCTCGCGGAACACTTCCTTCGGATAGGGCTGCACGCCCTTGTGGAAACCCGGATAGTCCTTCTCCACGCTCGGGACAAAGCGGTCGAGCTCCGAGACGTCGTTGTAGATGAAGCGGAACACGGCGCCGCTGAAGTGCGTGTTGCCGCCGCGCTTCTCTTTCGGCGCTTTTTCCAGGACGAGGACGCGCTGCGCGCCGTTTTCCTTCGCCGAAACCGCGGCGGAGAAGGCGGCATTGCCCCCGCCCACCACTATCACGTCGTAATCCATGGCTTGCTCCAATGTTGGCGTGGATGCCGGTAGAATACTTGCATCGCCGCACCGCGCGCCACTAGGAGGGGACCACATCATGAACGAGGACCGCAAACCGGCTCCCGGACCGACGCGCGAGCTTGCGCGCTGGGTATCGCGCTTGAAGTACAGCGACCTTCCGCCGCGCACGAAGGAAGTCGTCCGCATCCTGCTGCTCGACACGCTGGGCTGCGGCGCCTATGGCTATACGACGCCGTGGGCGAAGATGCTGCTGCAATGGGCCAAAGCGGGCGCGCCCGCCAAAGGCGAAGCGACCGTATGGGGTGAAACGGCGCCGTCGCTGCGGGCATCCGACGCGGCGCTGGTCAACGGCACTTCCGTCCACGCCTTCGAGCTGGACGACTACCACCAGGCCAAGCTCCATCCCGGCGCGGTCGTGATACCCGCCGCGGTCGCCATGGCCGAGAAACTCGGCTCCACCGGCGAGCAGCTCGTGACCGCCATTGCAGCGGGCTATGAAGTCATGATCCGCTCGAGCCTGGCATTGAACCCCTCCGCCACGCGCCTGCGCGGCTGGCACCTGACCGGCGTCTGTGGCCCGTTCGGCGCCGCCTCCGCCTGCGCCTCGTTGATGGGTCTCAACGAGGAACAGACCGCTTGGGCATTGGGGCTCGCCGGCACGCAGGGCTCGGGACTGTGGGCGTTCAACGCCGACGGCACCATGAGCAAGCGGTTCCATGCGGGCAGAGCGGCGCAGTCTGGCGTGATGGCCGCGGAACTCGCCGCGCTCGGCTTCACCGGCCCGACGCAGATCTATGAATTCCACGACGGCGGCGTGCTGAAAGCCTTCTCCGACGCCTCCGACCCCGCGCCGCTCACGCGCGACCTCGGCAAGGTCTTCCATCTCGACGCCACCTCGATCAAGCCTTACTCCTGCTGCGGCAGCACGCACTCGTACGTGGATGCCGCGTTCGAGCTGCGCCGCAAGCTCGGCACTCAATGGGACACGAAGCGACCCGTGCGCGTGGGCATGGCGAAAGTCGTGGACGTGCAGTGCGGCTTCGATTACGTGCCGAGCAGCGCCCTCAACGCGCAGATGAGCCTGCGCTACGTGGTCGCGGCGGCGCTGATGGAAGGCCAGGCGCTGCCGCCGCAGTTCAGCGACGCGAAAATTGCCGACCCCGTGCTGACCGAGCTCGCCGGCCGCATCCAGTGCGAGCACGACCCCGCCCTCGACAAGCTCTACCCGGCGCGCTTCGCGGCCTGGGTCGCGGCCGAGGACAAGGGCCAGTGGGTGCGCGTGGACGTGCTCGACCCGCTCGGCTCCACCGCCAACCCGGTGGACGCGCGGGGCGTGGTCGAGAAATTCCGCGGCATCAACCCGCAGCTGCCGGTGGACGACATCGCGGGCGCCGTATTTGACATCGAACACCGTTCGGTCAGGCAGCTGCTTACCCTCCTCACTGGCGCACGCGCGAAGCAGCTGCAAACGGCGTGACGACGCCCGCGAGGGATAAGGGATAAGGGATGAGGGATGAGGGAAAAACCGTTGACTGATGACGTAACAAGGCCATCAAGTGCCTTTCATTTAGTTTTGCGCTCCACGGCGATCGTTGCTTTCACCGCGCTTGCAATCCCGATGACGAGTCCGGGTGCGATGGCGCAAAACTACCCGACCAGGCCAATCCGGTTAGTGGTGCCATTTGCACCGGGCGGCGGGACCGACATCATGGCGCGCAGCCTGGCGCAGAAGCTGAGCGAGTCGTTCGGGCAGACGGTCGTGGTGGACAACCGCGCCGGCGGCGGGGGCACCATCGGCACCGAGACGGTGGTCAGGGCGACTCCGGACGGCTACACCATGATCATCGTCTCCGGCAGCTTCGCGGCGAACGCGGCCGTGTACAAATTGCCATACGACTCCGTGAACGACATCGCGCCGATCGCGCTCGTCGGCGAGACCGGCAACATGATTGCGCTGCCCCTCTCGCTGCCCGTCAAGAGCATCAGTGAGCTGATCGCGGCCGACAAAGCCGCTCCTGGCAAGCTGAATTACGGATCGACCGGCACCGGCGGCTTCACCCACCTCATTACCGAGTTGTTCAACCAGCTGGCGGGCACGAAGCTGACGCACGTGCCGTACAAGGGAACCGGCCCGGCGCTGAACGACCTGCTGGGCGGCCAGATCCAGGTCCTCTTCGGCAGCCTGCCCTCGACTATCCCTTTCGTGAAGCAGAATCGCCTGCGCGGCATCGGCGTCACGACAACCAAGCGCAGCAACGCGATGCCCGACATTCCTGCCATCGCGGAGACCGTGCCCGGCTACGAGGCGGTATTGTGGTACGGCTTCTGGGGACCGAAGCAGCTGCCGAAGAACATCGTGACGCTGTGGAACGCCGAGATCCGCAAGGCGCTGAAGCTGCCGGACATGCGGGAGCGGCTGGCCAATGAAGGGCTCGACCCGTCGGACTCCCCGCCCGAGCGCTTCAGCGAGGTCGTCAGGCGTGACGTGGCGAAGTGGCAGAAGGTGGTCAAGATCGGGAACATCAAGGCCGGCAGCTGATAGCTATTGGCTATTGGCTATTGGCTATTGGCTATTGGCTGCTAGCTAAAGGCCAAG
>CAYYZZ010000186.1:3421-5477 GCA_964476235.1 uncultured Streptomycetaceae bacterium
GCTATTGGCTATTGGCTATTGGCTATTGGCTATTGGCTGCTAGCTAAAGGCCAAGAGCTAACGGCTAATAGCAAGTAGCTGTGTCATGAAATCCTGCTGGATCAAATCCGAAGGCGGCAAGACGGCGTTCGAGTTCCGCGACGTTCCCATGCCACAGCCGAAGGCCGGGGAAATCGTGGTGCGCACGCGCGCGAGCTCGATGAATCGTGGCGAGCTGCTCGCCAGCATCGGCTGGCACGGCCTGGACAAACCCAAGCCCGCCGGCAGGGACTTCTCGGGCGAGGTTCACGCGATCGGTGAGGACGTCACCGGATTCAGGATCGGCGAGCGCGTGATGGCTCGCGCGCACGGCGCTTTTTCCGAGTACGTGCCGGTCTCGGAGCACCTGGTCATGCCCATGCCCGATCATCTGTCCTGGGAGCAGGCCGCAGCGGTCCCCATCGCCTTCGTGACCGCCCACGTGAGCCTGTACACCTACGGCCGGGTAAAGGCCGGCGAGTGGGTACTGATCGCCGGCGCGTCGTCGGGCGTGGGCGTGGCTTGCATACAGGCGGCCCAGTACGCCGGCGCGAAGGTGATCGGCACGTCCGGCTCCGCTGAAAAGCTGGACAGGCTGAAATCGCTCGGGCTGGACGTCGGCATCCACGCGCGCGGAGGCGACTTTGCCGCGCAGGTGCTGGAAGCAACCGGCGGCCGGGGCGTCAATCTCGCGCTCAACCTCGTCGGCGGCTCGATGTTCCCGGGTTGCCTCAAGTCGCTGGCCAACCAGGGACGGCTCGTCATCGTCGGTTACGTGGACGGTGTGATGAAAAGCGAGATCGACCTGGAAACGGTGCACGGCAAGCGCATCCAGATCTCCGGTGTCTCAAATGCCTACCTGACCCCCGCCGAGCGCGCGGAAGGAACGCGCACTTTCGTGCGCGACCTGATGCCGGCATTCAGGGAGGGTCGCATCGTGCCGGTTATCGATCGGGTATTCCCGTTCGATGAACTGCCGGCAGCCAAGGCCTACGTCGAAAACAATTCCCACATCGGCAAAGTCGTCGTGCGCATGCCGTAACCGGAGAAATAGTGATGCATGCAGGAATCAAAGCAGCACTGGTAATCGCCGCGTCGCTGCTCGCGGCCCCAGCCGCCGCACAGCAAGACTACCCGAACCGGCCGATCCGGCTCATCGTGCCCTATCCGCCGGGCGGCCCCACCGACCTGATCGGGCGGGTGGTGAGCGAACTCCTCGCGAAGCGCCTGGGACAGCAGGTCATCGTGGACAACCGGGGCGGCGCCGCCACGGTCATCGGCGCCGAGATCGCGGCGCGCGCGCCGGCGGACGGCTACACCCTGCTTCTCGCCACGGTGACGACGCTCGCGGTCACCCCGGCCCTGCAGAAGAAGCTCCCCTACCATCCCGAGCGCGATTTCACGCCGATATCCATGCTCGCCGCGCAGCCCTATCTGCTTGCAGTGAGCCCTTCGCTGCCTGCTCTATCGGTCAAGCAGCTGGTGGCTTACGCCAAGGCCAACCCCGGCAAGCTCAGCTTCGCCTCGGCCGGTATCGGCGCGGGCGCCCATCTTGCCGGCGAGATGCTCAAGCACATGGCCGCCATTGACGTCGTGCACATCCCGTACAAAGGAACCGGTCCCGCCATCACCGACCTGATCAGCGGCCAGGTCGCATTCATGTTCGGCGGCATATCGGCCGTCTATCCGCACGCGCAGGCCGGAAAGCTGCGCGTGCTGGCCGTCTCGACCGCCAAGCGTTCCCCAGCGTTGCCCGACATCCCCACTGTCGCCGAAGGCGGCATTCCCGGTTATGGCACGAACACGTGGAATTCGCTGGTGGCGCCGCGCGGAACACCAAGGCACATCGTGGAGCGGCTCAACGCCGAGACCGTCGCCGTCCTGAACCAGCCGGAGGTGCGGGAACGGCTAAGAGCGCAAGGAATCGATCCCGATCCGGGAACGCCCGCCCAACTCGCCGCTCACATCAAATCGGAGCTGGCGCGCTTCGACAAGCTCATAAAGGCGATCGGGCTCCAGCCCGGATAACCCCGTAATG
>CAYYZZ010000187.1:0-5460 GCA_964476235.1 uncultured Streptomycetaceae bacterium
TGCACGAAGGCAATGCGCTCGCCGTGCACATTATGTTGCGGCGATCCATCCCCCAGTACTCGCACACCCATTCCGGCTACGACCCTGGCGGTCGCCGCAACATCGTCCACGTTGAGGCAGAAGTGATGGATGCCGCCCGCGGGATTCCTCTCGAGGAATTTCGAGACCGGCGAATCGGGGCGCAACGGCTCCATCAGTTCGATGCGGGCGTTGGGAAGCTCGACGTAGGCGAGGCGCACGCCCTGCTGCTCGTTCACCTTGGCCGCCCCGGTCTCGAGCCCGTACACCTCCTTCAGCCGCTTCGCCGCCGCTTCCAGGCTCGGCACCACGATAGACACATGGCTCAATCCTGTAATCATCACCACCCCCGACAAGCAACCGCAGATGAACGCAGATGGACGCAGATCAAAATCAAGATGCGAGATGCGAGATAAGACCCAAATCACGCATCCCGTATCGCGTATCCCGGATCATGATTCGCTCAAATGACTTTCTCAGCTCGTAGCTGCGCGATGCGCTCGGCGGTGAGTCCTAACTCCCCGGCAAGCACCTCTTCGGTATGTTCGCCCAGCAGCGGCGGCGCGCGCCGTATCGTCGCCGGCGTGCCGTTCATGCGAAACGGGATTCCCACCATCTTGAGGTCGCCTGCTTTCGGGTGCTTGACCGTGCGCACCATGTCGCGCGCCAGCGTGTGCGGGTCGGTCAGCGCCTCCGCCACCGTATTGATCGGCCCGCACGGCACGCCGGCCGCGCGCAGCTTCTCGATCCAGGCGGCGGTCTTGCCGGCTTTCAATGCCTGCGCAATCGGATTGTCGAGCGCCTCGCGGTTCGTCACGCGATCCGGGTTCTTCGCGAACCGGGCATCGCGCGCCCATTCGGCATGGCCGACGGTCTCCGCGAAACGCGAGAACTGGCCGTCGTTGCCCACCGCCACCGCGATCATGCTGTCGGCGGTCGGGTAAGTGGTGTAAGGGACGACGTTGGGATGCCCGTTGCCGAAACGGCGGGCGTCCTTGCCCGAGACCAGGTAGTTCGAGGCGACGTTGATCAGCATGGCGATGCTCGAATCGTAGAGGCAGACCTCGACGTGCTGGCCGCGGCCGGTGCGTTCCCGCGCGGCAAGCGCTCCGAGGATGGAATTGCAGGCATAGAGTCCCGTCACCACGTCCACGATCGCGACGCCGTACTTGGTCGGCGTGCCGTCGGGCTCGCCGCAGATGCTCATCAAGCCCGACTCCGCCTGCAGGATGAAGTCGTAGCCCGGCAGCGCGGCGTCGGGGCCGCTCGAGCCGTAGCCGGTGATCGAGCAGCGCACGACACGCGGGGCGTTCTGCTCCAGCCAGTCGTTCGTGATGCCCCACTTCTCGATCGTTCCGAGCTTGAAATTCTCCACCAGCACGTCAGCCTTCTTTACCAGCTGCGCGAGGATCTCCTGGCCGGGCTTCGACGCCATGTTGAGCGTCAATGAGCGCTTGTTGCGGTTGATGCCGAGAAAATAGGCGGATTCGCCGTTGGCGAAGGGCGGCCCCCAGGTGCGCGTGTCGTCACCGGTGCCGGGCGGCTCGACCTTGATCACGTCGGCGCCCATGTCGCCCAGCATCTGCGCGCACATCGGCCCGGCGAGAATGCGCGTGAGATCGAGCACGCGCAGCCCCTCGAGCGCCCCCCCGGATTTCTCAGAAGCCATCAAAGCCCCTCACTGCCAGGAACACCCCAAGACAATAATTGAACCGCCAAGACGCCAAGCCCGCCAAGAAATTCGAATATTAATTTTTTTAACCGCCCAATAGTCAGCGGAATCGCCAAATATCATGCCGCAATATCGCTCGCTTGCCCACTTGCGTTTTAATTCTAATCTTTTAGATTTTCTTGGCGTGCTTGGCGTGCTTGGCGGTTCCAAACTGCCGTGATTCGTGAATCGTGATTCGACTTCTTGTTTTTCCTTTGTGTCCTTCGTGTCCTTCGTGTCTCAGCATTTCTTGGCGGCCTTGGCGTCTTGGCGTCTTGGCGTCTTGGCGGTTCAATTATTGTTCTGTTTTTCTTGGCGTCTTGGCGTCTTGGCGTCTTGGCGGTTCAAATTATTGGCTTGCCTTTCTTGGCGTGCTTGGCGCGCTTGGCGGTTCAATTATTGTTCTGTTTTTCTTGGCGTCTTGGCGGCTTGGCGGCTAATTTAGTTTTTCGCCTTCTTTCTCCGCATGTCGGGCGGCGCATTCAAGGCGCGCGCGCAGCCGTCGACATACTGCTCGAGCTCCTTCTTGGCGCGCAGGCGGAACTTCTGGAAGTCGGGCGGACGGCCCGCCAGGAACGCATTCATGCCCTCCTTCGCCTCGTCCGAGCCCCACACGTGCGCCAGCAGCTCCATGCCGTGCTGCCACGACGAATAGAGATTGTCGGACTCGAAGTTGAGCGACTTCTTGGTCATGCGGATAGTGAGCGCGCTGTGCCCCTTCATGGTCTCGCACCACTTGAGCGTCTCCTTCAGCAGGTCCTTCTGCGGCACGCACTTGTTGATGAGGCCGACCTCCACCGCCTCCTTCGCGGTGAAACGGCGCGCGCAGAAGATCATCTCTCTCGCGAGCCGCTCGCCGATGAGGCGCGGGAGGTACTGGGTGGCGCCGACCGTCGGGCAGGCTCCCACCTTGGCGCCCGTCTGCCCCAGCACGGCGTTCTCGGAGGCGATCACCAGGTCGCACCACAGCGCGAGCTCGTGCCCGCCGCCCACGCACCAGCCGTTCACCATCGCGATTACCGGGATCGGCAGCCCGCGTATCGTCATCGCGAGCCCCAGCATGCGGTCGTTCCACATGCAGGCGTTGGTGAAGTTGAGCCGCTTCATCGCGAAGAAATCGCCGCCGGCGGAAAACGACTTGTCGCCCGCGCCGGTGACCACGGCGCACACGATGGACGGGTCCTCGCGCGTGGATTTCAGCGCGTCGATCATCTCGTCGAGCGTCTGCTCGCGGAACGCGTTCAGCACGCGCGGCCGGTTGATGGTGACCCACGCGACCTGGTCTTTCACTTCGTAGAGGATGTCCTGGTAGTTCCGTGCTGCGGGCTGAGCGGCCGGTTTCGGCGCGGTTTTCGCTGCTGGCTTCCTGCTCCTGGCGGGCATGTCGCTCCTCGGCTGAATCGGATGGTTGATGGTGAAACGGGAAGACTCGATTTTATCAGAGCGTCGATTAGAGGCCGTTTCAGAATGAATGAAACGGCCCCTGATGTAGGGGAGCACGAGGGGAGTATCCCCTCGTTTCGTTACCGTCTCTTAGCATTGAGGCTGCGCCGTCACTGCGTTACCATCGAGTGCCTGACAGAGAGGGGGCCGTCACGCCGTCACGACGGGAGGGGATATCATGAAGCACGCCGTCAGCATCTTCATCGCGCTCTGCGCGATCGCGATATCCGCACCGGCGCAGGCCCAAGCCTACCCGGCCAAACCCATCCGCTTCATCGTGCCGTTCCCTCCCGGGGGGCCGACCGACACGCACTCGCGCTGGGCGGCGCAGCAGCTGAACGTCGCATTCGGCCAGCCGGTGGTGGTGGAGAACCGCGCCGGCGCCGCCGGGATCATCGGCACCGAGGCCGCCGCCAAGGCCGTCCCGGACGGCTACACCCTGCTCGGCGGCAACCCGGGGCCGCTCACCATCGCGCCGGGCCTGCGCAAGCAGCTCGGGTACGACCCGGTGAGGGATTTCGCGCCGATCACGCTGATCGCGCGCAATGCGAGCGCCTGGTGCGTGCATCCGAGCGTCCCGGCGAAAAACCTCAAGGATTTCGTCGCGCTCGCCAAGGCCAAGCCCGGCAGGATCAATTTCGCCACGCCGGGTGTGGGCACCGTCGGGCACCTGGCAATCGAGCACCTCTCGACGCTCACCGGGATCAAGATGAACCACGTGCCGTACAAGGGCGCGGCCCTGTACACGGTCGACCTGCTGGCGGGCAACATGGATTTCGCCCAGATCCAGATCTTCCAGGCGGCGCCGTACGTGCGCGACGGCAAGCTGCGCGCCCTCGGCGTCACCTCGATCGCGCGATCGCCGCTGCTGCCCGATGTCCCGACGGCGCAGGAGCAGGGCGTCAAGGGCTACTCGAGCTACAACTGGAACGGCGTCCTCGCGCCCGCCGGCACGCCCAGAGTCGTCATTGACCGCATCCACGCCGTCCTCACCAAGTCGCTCACCAATCCCGACACCCGCAAGCAGATGGAAGCCATAGGCTACGAGGTAGCGGGCGACGGCCCGGCGGAATACGCCGCGTTCATCAAGTCCGAGATCGAGAAATGGGCGAAAGTGGCGAAGGCGGCAGGCATACAACCTGAATGAGGCGTGATAGGTGATAGGGGATAGGGGATAGGAGTCTTGGGCCGGCTGCGCCGGCCGCTTTTGTCCCCAATCACTCAACCCTTATCACCTGTCACTTATCACTTATCACGCAGTCGAGTCCTATCACTTATCACTCGTCACTTATCACGCATTTCCGCAGAAGGGAGCAGCATGGCTGACAAGAATGATCCCGCCTACTTCATGTACTTCCCCGGCAATTACCGCTGGTCGGCGGCGTTCATCAACATGATCGGCTCGATCGCCTACGGCGGGGCCGAGATCGGCGAGCTGCACAAGATCGGCCGCCTGCTGAAGGACAAGGGGCCGGAGGACGACGAGGCGTGGTTCAAGGCCTGCGTGAAAGTCGCCGACGGCGTGCGCGCCTACGCCGAAAAGTGGGAAAAAGCCGGGCACCGTCATTCCGCCGCCCACGCCTACCTGCGCGCGTGCAACTACTACCAGATGGCCGAGCGCTTCCGCAACCTCAAGGACAAGACCGGGCTCGACGCCTTCCGCCGGGGGGTGGATTGCTTCCACCGCCACGTCGCGCTGACCGACGTCAAGATCGAGATCGTCGAAGTGCCGTACGACAACGGCAGCCTGCCCGGCTATTTCGTGCATGCGCGAAACGCCAAGGGCAAGCGCGCGCCGTGCGTGGTGTTCTTTGACGGGCTCGACGTCACCAAGGAGATCCAGTTCGTGCGCGGCGTCCCGGAGCTGGTGAAGCGCGGCATCTCCTGCCTCGTGATGGACGGCCCCGGCACCGGCGAGGCGATCCGCTTCCGCAACTATTTCTTGCGCCACGACTACGAGGTCGCGGGCAGCGCCTGCCTCGACTGGCTGGAGAAGCGCGCCGACGTGGACGCAGCCAAGGTCGGCATCGTCGCGATCAGCCTCGGCGGCTACTACGCGCCGCGCTGCGCCGCGATGGACCCGCGCTACGCCGCCTGCATCGCCTGGGGCGCGCAGTGGGACTACCACGACACCTGGAAGAAGCGCATCGAGACCTCCTTCAAGACCTCGCTCTCGGTGCCGGGTCACCACATCAACTGGATCATGGGCGCGACCTCGCTCAACGACGCGCTGAAGAAGCTCGAGCCGTTCAAGCTCGACGGCGTGATGCAGAAGATGCGCTGCCCGT
>CAYYZZ010000188.1:0-5420 GCA_964476235.1 uncultured Streptomycetaceae bacterium
CGGTGAGAAAGGGGATCACGGGTGCGACCAGCACGCCCACGGGTATGCCGGCCTCAGACAGCCGCTTCATCGCCTGGAGGCGCCGCGCCGGCGCCGAGCAGCGCGGCTCCAACCGGCGCGCGAGATCGTGGTCGAGGTTGTTGCACGAGATGAAAACCGCCGCGAGATTTCTCTTCGCCATCGGCGCGAGAATGTCGATGTCGCGCTCGACCAGCGCGTTCTTGGTGACGATGCCGACCGGCTGGTTGAACTCGGCACAGACCTCGAGGATGCCGCGCGTGATCTTCAGGCCACGCTCGATCGGCTGGTAAGGATCGGTGTTGGCACCGATCGAGATGACCTCGCAGCGGTAGCCGGAACGCGAAAGCTCCTCGCGCAGCATCTCCGCGGCGTTCACCTTGGCGAATAGCCGCGTCTCGAAGTCGATGCCGGGGGAAAGGTTGCGATACGCATGCGTAGGACGGGCAAAACAATAAACACATCCATGCTCGCAGCCCTGGTAGGGATTGATGGACTGCGTGAACGGGATGTCGGGCGAGTCGTTGCGGGAAATGATGCTCTTCACCCGCTCCTCGGTGACGTGGGTCTTGAGCGGCGGCAGCTCTTCCTCCGGGGTATTCCAGCCGTCGTCGAACGCCTCGCGCTCGACCTTCTCGAAGCGGCCCTCGGGATTGATGCCCGCGCCGCGGCCTTTGCGCGGGTCGGCGTGCTTGCCGGAGAGGGTCTTCAAGGGCATGAGAAGCGTGAATCGTGATTGGTGAGTCGTGAGTCGACCGAACTGCTTAAGTTTACTTCGCAGAGAGCGTTTCCCGGAGTTCCGCGGCGCGCTTCGCATCGAGGCGCTGGTCGGACTCGGCGAGAGAGACCGCGATCAGGCCGAGGCCGCGGTAGAGCTCGCCGATCCCCGGGTCCCAGCCGCGGACCATGGCGAGCTGGCGCTTGACCGTCGCGACGTCCCCGCGCGAGATCGGCCCGGTCAGCGCCCTCGCTGGGCCCTTGTCGAAGATCGCGTCCACCGTATCGCGCACCATCGGCTCCAGCGCCTTGAGCGACGCGTCGCGCGGGATGCCCGCCTTCTCGTGCGCGCGCAGCGCCGCCTCGATCAGTGCAACCAGGTAGTTGCACGCGAGCACGCCGCCCGAGTGATAGACGGGCTTCAGTTCCGGGGCGATATCGAACACTTTCGCGCCGATCTTCTCGAAGGCGGGCTTCAGCACTTCCAGCGCCTTGGCGTCGCCTTCAGCGCTGCAGAAAGTGCCGGGAAACGTCTGCACCGCCAGCTCGGCGTCGGTGAAAGTCTTGATCGGGTGCACGCTCGCGGTCAGCGCGCCCTTGTCCTTCACCGCATTGAGGTCGCTCGAGGGTGTCGCACCGCTCACGTGGAAAACGATGTCATCCGGGGTGATCTTGCCCGAGGCGGCGAGCGTCACGCAGCTCGGCACGATCGCGTCGTCGCGGGTGGCTATCATCCATACGTCGGCGGAGCGCATCTCGTCGAGATGGCCGACCGCGTGGCCCGCGCCGATGAATTTGACGCCCTCGCCGGCGCTCGCGCGCGAGCGCGTCAGCACGTCCTGGATCTCGAACACGCGCGACTGCGCCCACATCCGGCCGCATGCGCGCCCCACCCTGCCCGACCCGATGATGTTGAGAGTTTTCACCTGCAACCCCGGTGAAAACTCTTAACGAAAACACAGGATAACAAGTTCATACCGACCCATAGTTCATGCAGCGAACTATTCTAGTCCTTCTCCTTAAGGAGTTTGTCGGGATTTTTGGACCGACAAACTCCTTGGCTGTCAGCGTAGTGTCACCCGTCCGCGTTATAGTTCGACATGCCCGTCTCCCGCCGCAAGTTCCTGATTTGCGCTGCCGGCCTCGCCGCTGCAGTCCCGATAACCCGCCTCCTGGCGCAGCCGAAGTTCGACCTGAACCCGTTTTCGCTCGGCATCGCGTCGGGCTATCCGGCACCGGACGGCGTGGTGCTGTGGACGCGGCTCGCGCCCGAGCCGCATGCGGGTGGCGGCATGCCGGACGCCGCGGTCGAAGTGGCCTGGGAAGTCGCGGCCGACGAGGCCTTCCGCAAGATCGTGCGCAGCGGCAAGGAGCTCGCCGCGCCAGATTGGGCGCACTCGGTGCACGCCGAGGTCGCGGGGCTCGCGCCCGGACGCAGGTATTTCTACCGCTTTCACGCCGGCGGCGCGGTGAGCCCGGTGGGCAGGACCCGCACCGCGCCCGTGGCGGGCGCCGCGGCCCAGCGCCTCACTTTCGCGTTCGCTTCCTGCCAGCAGTACGAGCACGGCTTTTACGTCGCCTACCGCCACATGGCGGCGGAGGACCTCGACCTCGTCGTCCATCTCGGCGATTACATCTACGAGTCCTCGTGGGGCCGCAACCACGTGCGCAAGCACGACGCCGGCGAATCGGTGACGCTCGCGGAGTACCGCAACCGCTACGCGCTCTACAAGAGCGACCCGGACCTGCAGGCGGCCCACGCCGCTTTTCCCTGGATCGTCACGTGGGACGACCACGAGGTGCAGAACGATTACGCCAACGACCGCTCCCAGTTCGCCGACGCGCGCGGGGAATTCCTCGCCCGCCGCGTCGCCGCCTACCGCGCCTATTACGAGCACATGCCGCTGCCAAGGCACATGCAACCGAGCGGGCCCGACATGCAGATCTACACCCGCCGGGATTTCGGCTCGCTCGCGCGGTTCCACGTGCTCGACGACCGCCAGTACCGCGACCACCAGGCGTGCCCGCGCCCCGACCGCGGCGGCGGCAGCAACGTGGTCCAGCCAGGCGACTGCCCCGAGCTCCTGCAGCAGGGACGCACGCTGCTCGGCGCGACGCAGGAACGGTGGCTGCACGACGGGCTGGACGGATCCGGCGCGCGCTGGAACGTGATCGCGCAGCAGACCGTGATGGCGCAGGTGGACCGCAGGCCGGGCGAGGGCCAGTCGTTCTGGACCGACGGCTGGGATGGATATCCGAAGGCACGCGAACGCCTGCTCGGCTTCGTCTCGGCAAAGCGCGTCGCCAACCCGGTGGTGATCGGCGGCGACGTGCATACGTCGGTCGTCGCCGACCTCAAGACCGACTTCGACGACCCGAAGGCGCCGGTGGTGGCGACCGAGTTTGTCGGCACCTCGATCACCTCGCAGGGTATTTCCGCGAAATCAGTGGAGACCTGGCGCTCCGACAACCCGCATATCCACTACGCCAGCAGCGCGCGCCGCGGCTACACGAGCATGGAGCTGTCGGCGAAGCGCTGCGTGGCGCGGCTGCGCACGGTGAATGAGAAGGACCCCGGCTCGCCGGTGCACACGCTCGCCGCCTGGACGGTGGAAGACGGCCGGCCGGGCGCGCAGCGCGGAAGCTAGCCGGAAGACGTGATAAGTGACGAGTGATAAGTGATAAGTTTCCCGCGAAGCGGGAGTTGCTAACCCCCTGTCACCTATCACCTATCACCTATCACTTATCACGCCTTTCCAGCATGAGCGGAAAACGCATCGTCTTCGCCACCTTCGGATCGCTCGGCGACCTGCATCCCTATGTCGCGGTGGCGCGCGAGCTGGTCAGCCGCGGGCATCGTCCGCTCATTGCGACGTTCGAGGAATACCGCGGGGCGGTCGAAGCGGCGGGCGTCGAGTTCTCGCCGATGCGTCCCGGCATGGCAGGGTTCGGCGACAAGGCGGCGATCATGGAGAAGCTGATCGACCCCTGGCGCGGGCCGGAATTCATGGTGCGGGAGATGTTCATGCCGCACTTGCGCGAAAGCTACGAAGACCTCGCACGCGCGTGCAGCGGCGCGGATCTCCTCGTCACCCACCCGCTCACGTTCGCCGGCCCGCTGCTCGCGCAGAAGAAGGGCATCGCCTGGGCCTCGTCCGCGCTATCGCCGATGACGATGTTCTCGGCCATCGACCCGCCGCTGTTTCCCGCGGCATCCTGGATGCGGTGGGTGCGCAAGCTCGGCGTCGCGCCCTACCGCTGGGTGTTTGGAATGCCCCGGGCCATGGTGCGGCGCTGGGAGCAGCCGCTGCGCGCATTCCGCGCCGAACTGGGGTTGCCCGCGACCGATGTCATTGCCCAGTTCGAGGGGCAGTTTTCGCCGCGGCTGCACCTCGCGCTGTTTTCCGGCGTGCTCGCCGCGCCCCAACCCGACTGGCCGGCCAGCACCGTCATGTGCGGCTTCCCGCGCTACGACGGCGCTCCTCCCGACGACCGCACACGCGCCGAACTCGAAGCCTTTCTCACCGCGGGGGATCCCCCCGTTGTATTCGGTCTCGGCTCCTCCGCGGTCATGGTCGCAGGGGATTTCTGGCGCGCAGCGATCGAAGCTGCGGAAAGGCTGAAGCGGCGCGCCATTCTGCTGACCGGCATGCCGCCCGACAGCCTCGACGCCGTGCCGCCGAGCGTAAAGGTCTTTCAGTACCTCCCCTACTCGGCGGTATTCCCGCGCTCAGCCGCGGTCGTGCACTCGGGCGGCATCGGCACCCTCGCCCAGGCGCTCGCCTCCGGACGACCGCAGCTGATCGTGCCGGTCGCCTTCGACCAGCCGGACAACGCCCGGCGCACGGTCGCGCTCGGCATCGCCCGCAACATCCCCTTCGGCAAGGCAACCGCTGCCGCGATGACGCGCGAGCTCGCCGCACTATTTGCCGCACCGGACTGCATCTCGCGCGCGCGGACGGTCGGCGAGGCAGTCGAGCAAGAGGATGGCGCGCGAGCCGCTGCCGACGCCCTTGAAGGAATTTGCCAGACTAACGTCTGACAAATTCCTTATTGCAGTCACCATGAATCGTTATCCGGGAAACTCGGAGCAGGGGATGGAGAAAACGGGGATGTCATTGTGCTGTCAGAAATTCCGGGGAGTTTGTCGGGTCGCTGTCCGCCAAACTCCCCTGAATTTCTGATACGCTTCTGCCTGATACCCGATTCCAGTTGAGAGGCAATCATGGCCCAGAGACCCGACGACCGAGGCGGCGATCCGACGATGGACGCCGCGGCGCTTTACCGAGAAGAAATCGTTACCGACCGCAAGGTGGGCACGATCCGCATGCTGACGCCGATCAAGAGCGACGGCTCGACCGACTCCAGCCGCGCCGTGATATACCTCGGCGAGGCGCAGCTCATGACCAGCGTCGGCACGCTGCCGATCAACTTCGAGCTGGAGGCCCAATCGCTGTCCGATGCGGTTGCGACATTCTCCGAAGGCGCGAAAGAAGCGGTCGAGCGCACCATGAAGGATCTGCAGGAGCTGCGCCGGCAGCAGGCCTCCTCCATCGTCGTGCCGCAGGGCGGCATGGGAGGTCTGGGTGGCCCCGGTGGTCTGCCGGGTGCCGGCGGGAAGATTCAAATCCCCTAGGGAAGCTCTGCATAAGTCGTCCCCGCGAAGGCGGGGACCCAGTAATCCT
>CAYYZZ010000189.1:0-1955 GCA_964476235.1 uncultured Streptomycetaceae bacterium
AACCTTGAACCTTGAACCTTGAACCTTGAACCTTGAACCTTGAACCTTGAACCTATCTGAGGAAGGGGTTGCTGCCGGTGGTCGAGGTGCCGCGCGAGGGGGTGAAGACGTCCTTGTAGCTTGCGTAGATCGAGCAGATCAGTACCGGGACCGAGGCCAGCAGCAGCGCGAGCACCAGCAGCGCGCCGACGACGCCCAGCGCGGCGGGCAGCGACAGGACGATCCACATCCCGAGGATCGCCACGCCGTAAACCAGGAAGGGCACCGTGTTCCTGAAGCAGGCGGCGAACGAAAGCTTCATCGCCGCAACCGGCGCCATCCCCTCGAACATCACCAGCAGCGGCGCGAACCAGATCAACATGATGAGCGGGAGGTAGACGGCAGAGCCGATGACAAGCGCGATCGCGAGGCTCCGTATCGCCGCCCGCAGTGTCTCGATGTCGGCTCCCGCTCCTTTGGACAGTACGATGGGCAGCATCGAGCCGCCGGCGGCCAGCAGCACGATGCCCATCACGACGATGGTGCCCACCAGGTAGACGCCACCGATCGTCACCAGCGGCGCGGCCTGCTGCCTGAAGCCCGCGAAAAGGTGCTGGATTTCCAGCGCCTCGCCGTTCTCGACCGCGCGGCAGCCGGTCATCAGCCCCGCAACAAACATCGGGGACAACAGGTTGAACAGCAACGTTCCCAGCAGCGGGAGGATGAGCGATACCACCCAGATCAGGACGAGCAGGGTCGTGAGGGCAAGCCACATCGCCGGGGTCTTCCGGAACAGGGCGAACCCGTCCACGATCCACTGCCAGCCCCTGCCCGCCGCGACTACCCGCACTTCCATCGTCCGGTCCCTGCCCTTGATTGTGTTCTTTAGCGCTCGAGCGTTGAGGCGCCCTGCTTCCAGGGCCGCTCTCGAACGCGAGGAGGATTATACGGCTCGGGGGGCGAGCTGCGGCAGGCGCTCGCCGGCCGCAATATGGGCCGCCAGTATGCTGCGGAAATGCCCGGGGTCCTTGGCGTGGGTCAGTTCGCCCGGGCGCGGCAGGTAGAAGTCGTAGAGGCGGGAAACCCAGAACCGCAGCGCGCCCGCGCGCAGCATGGCCGGCCACGCGCCGCGCTCGGCAGCGGTGAACGGGCGCACCCTTCCGTAGGCCTCGATCAGCGCGGCGGCGCGCCCGCCGTCGAGCGCGCCGTCCCCCGCCACGCACCACTCGTTGACGGCGATCGCGACGTCGTAGAGCAGCGCGTCGGTGCACGCGAAATAGAAATCGATCACGCCCGAGATTTGCCCGTTCTCGAACAGCACGTTGTCGCGGAAGAGGTCGGCGTGTATCGCCCCGCGCGGCAGTTCCTGCGGGCGATTCCGGGACTGGAACCGCACCTCGTCCTCGAGCAGCTTCACGTCCCCCGCGCCCAGAAAGGGAACGATCTCCGGCATCACCGCTGTCCACCACGTCGGGCCGCGCGGATTATCCATTCTGCCGGCATAGGAGCCGCCGGCCAGGTGGATCCCGGCGAGCATCGCGCCGGCTTGCGCGCAGAGTCCGGCGGCGGGAGCGGCGACGTCCTTGCCGGACAGAAAGCTCACCAGCGCGGCCGGCTTGCCGTTCAGCTCCCCGAGAAACGAACCGGAGCGGTTGGGGACCGGCCTGGGGCAGGGCACGCCTTTCCCCGCCAGGTGGTCCTGCAGGTTGAGGTAGAAAGGCAGCTCGCGTGCCGTGAGTTTCTCGAACAGGGTAAGAACGAAGCGGCCCTGCGAAGTGGTGACGAAGTAGTTGGTGTTCTCGATCCCAGCGGCGATGCCCTCGAACGTGGTCAGTTTCCCGATGGCGTAATTCTTGAGCCAGGCGCTGAGCTGTTCGCGGGTGACGGTGGTGAAAACAGACATGTTCAGCTATTAGCTATCAGCGGTTAGCCGTCAGCTTAAACCATGATTACCCCGCGACAAACAGGCTGATAGC
>CAYYZZ010000189.1:2055-5399 GCA_964476235.1 uncultured Streptomycetaceae bacterium
AAGGTGAAGATCACCCACATCGGGGGACGCAGGCCGCTGTCGTAATTGTCCTGACGCACGAAGGTGCCGTCGCCCTTGTGATCGATCATGTAGTAAGGCCTGCCGTGGGGGGGCGTGACCTTGACCATGTAGAGCTTGCCGCCGATGCGGTATTCCTCGACGGTGTCGGTGCCGCGCTTCAGGATGGTCACCTGCGGCTCGACCGCGGAGTCGAGCTCGTAACCCGGCGGCGGAGGCGGCGGCTCCGGCACCGGTTGCAGCACGGGCGGCTTGGCCTGCTGGGCCGCCACCGGAAGCGCGGCGGCGAGGAGCAGGGCGGCCAGGAGTAGACGCATGTTCATAAGATATTGGACCAATCATCATTATCGGGGTTTTGCGCGCCAATTGAAAGCCGGATCAGGCAAGGAATTTGTCGGACGAGCGCCGACAATTTCCTTATAGCTGCGCCATATTTCACGGACGACGGCTAACTGACATAATGCGGGGCGATGAAAACACTGCTGCTGGTCGACGGCTCGTCCTACCTCTACCGCGCGTTCCACGCGCTGCAGCGCGCCGATCTGCGCAACCAGAAGGGTGAGCCGACCGGCGCGATCTATGGCGTCATCAACATGCTGCGCCGGCTGCTGAAGGACATGCCGGCCGATTACGCCGCCTGCGTATTCGACGCAAAAGGCAAGACCTTCCGCGACGACCTTTATCCCGAATACAAGGCCAACCGCCCGGCGATGCCGGACGATCTCGTGGCGCAGCTCGGTCCGCTCAAGGAAACCATCGCCGCGATGGGCTGGCCGCTGCTCGAGATCGAGGGGGTGGAGGCGGACGACGTGATCGGCACGCTCGCCAGGCAGGCTGAGCCCCAGGGCCTGCGCGTGATCATCGCCAGCGGCGACAAGGATCTGACGCAGCTCGTGAACCCCGTCATTACGATTGAAAATGCCGATCCCAAAACCGGCGGGCGCGAGATCCTTGATGAGGCCGGGGTGGCGAAAAAATTCGGCGTCAAGCCTGAGCGCATCATCGACTATCTGACTTTGATCGGCGACAGCGTGGACAACGTGCCGGGCGTGCCGGATGTCGGTCCCGTGACCGCGGTGAAATGGCTCACCGAGTACGGAACCCTCGATAACCTGGTGGCGCACGCGGCCGGGATCGAGGGAAAACGGGGTGAGAACCTGCGCAAGGCGCTGCCGTGGCTGCCGCAGGCGCGGGAGCTGCTCACCATCAAGTGCGATGTCGGGCTGCCGGTGACGGTGCATGACCTCGCCCTGCGGCCGCGCGATACCGCGAGGCTCGCCGAATTGTTCGACCGCCTGGGGTTCAAGAGCTGGAGGCGCGAGTTGGAGGGCGCGCCGGCGGAGACGGAAGAACCGCGGGGGTTGGCTGTCGGCGATGGCATTGCTGGCCCTGAAACGCGCGCCCTCCAACCCGCGCCTAAACGGAACTACGAGACGATACTCACAGAGGAACAGTTAGACACCTGGATTAACAAGATCGGCAAGGCCGATCTTGTTGCATTCGATACCGAGACCACCAGCCTCGATCCCGCCAAGGCCGAGCTGGTGGGCGTCTCGTTCTCGGTCGAGGCGGGGGCCGCCGCCTACGTTCCGCTGGCGCACCGCTACACGGGCGCGCCGCATCAGCTCGAGCGCGAAGCGGTGTTGCGCCGGCTCAAGCCCTGGCTCGAGGACGCGGGCCGCGCCAAGCTCGGCCAGAACGCGAAATACGACATGCACGTGCTGGCGAACCACGGCGTCCGGTTGGCCGGCCTCGCGCACGACACGCTGCTGGAGTCCTACCTGCTGGAGAGCCATCTTCCGCACGACATGGACAGCCTGGCCGAGCGCCATCTCGGCGTGAAGACCATCACCTACGACGAGGTCACCGGCAAGGGCGCAAGCCGCATCGGCTTCGAGCAGGTGGCGGTGGAGCGCGCCGCGGAGTACGCGGCCGAGGACGCCGACATCACGCTGCAGCTGCACCAGGCGCTGCATCCGCGGGTGGAGGCCGACGGGAAGATCGCGCGCATCTACCGCGAGGTGGAAATGCCGCTCGTCGGCGTGCTCTTTACCATGGAGCGTAACGGCGTTCTGCTGGATACCGGGCGGTTGAAGGACCTTTCGCGCGAGTTCGGCGAGAAGATGGTGGAGCTCGAGGCCAGGGCGCACGAACAGGCCGGACAGCCGTTCAACCTCAACTCGCCGAAGCAGATCCAGGAGATCCTGTTCGATAAGCAGGGCCTGAAGCCGGTCAAGAAAACTCCCTCGGGCCAGCCCTCGACCGACGAGGAGTCGCTCGGCGAACTCGCGCTCGACCACCCGCTGCCGAAGCTGATCCTGGAGTACCGCGGCCTCGCCAAGCTCAAGTCCACGTACACGGACAAGCTGCCGGAGATGATCAATCCGGCGACGGGGCGCGTGCATACCAACTACGGGCAGGCGGTGGCGGTGACCGGGCGGCTCGCGAGCAACGAGCCCAACCTGCAGAACATCCCGATACGCACCGCCGAAGGGCGCCGTATCCGGGAGGCGTTCGTCGCGCCCAAGGGCAGCCACATCGTGTCGGCCGACTATTCCCAGATCGAGCTGCGGATCATGGCGCACATCTCGCAGGACGCCAGCCTGCTGAAGGCGTTCGCCGCCGGCGAGGACATCCACCGCGCCACCGCCGCCGAAATATTCGGGATCGCGCCGCAGGCGCTGGATGCCGAGCAGCGCCGCTACGCCAAGGTCATCAATTTCGGGCTGATCTACGGCATGTCGGCGTTCGGGCTGGCGCGCCAGTTGGGCATCGAACGCGCCGCCGCGCAGCAGTACATGGACCGTTATTTCGCGCGCTATCCCGGCGTCGCGGACTACATGAAGCGCACGCGCGAGGCGGCGCGCGCGAACGGCTGGGTCGAGACCGTGTTCGGCCGGAGGTTGTGGCTGGACGAGATCAGGAGCAGCAACTCCGCCCGGCGCCAGGGCGCGGAGCGCGCCGCGATCAACGCGCCGATGCAGGGCACGGCGGCCGACCTCATCAAGATGGCGATGATCGCGGTGGACCGCTGGCTCGCGGAGCGGCGCCTCGCCTCCCGGCTCATCATGCAGGTGCACGATGAACTGGTGCTGGAAGTGCCCGACGGGGAGCTTGCCGAGGTCAGGCGCGACCTGCCGAAACTCATGGGCGGCGTCGCGGAGCTGTCCGTGCCGCTCGTGGTGGACGTCGGCGCCGGCCCCAACTGGGACCGCGCGCATTAGCAGCGCGATTCAAAACTCGCCGTCACTCCGGCGGAGGCCGGAGTCCAGGGCACCTTTGTCAAGACTGTCGGGGCGCACCGCTGCCATCGCCGCCAGGTATGG
>CAYYZZ010000190.1:0-5388 GCA_964476235.1 uncultured Streptomycetaceae bacterium
CTCCCGAACAGGTGCTTGCCACCCTCGAAGCGGCCGGCTTCGCAGGCGTGCGCCGTCATATCGAAAACAAGGCGCTGAGCATGCTCGCGGAATACCAGGCCATCAAGCCGGAGTGATTAATAATCAGGGTCGGTGTAAATTTTTCCCGAAAAATCACACGGACCCCATTAATCTGATCAAGACTATCTTCCGCAGCTCAAGTAACCCATTGCCGAGGAGGACCCATGGAGCAACGGCTGAGCCTGGTCACGCTGGGCGTCGCGGACCTGGCGCGCGCGGTGGCGTTCTACGAGCGTGTCGTGGGCTGGAAAGCCACCTCGAGTCCGCCCGGGGTGGTGTTCTTCGATCTCAACGGGGTCGTGTTCTCGCTCTTTCCGCACGACGAACTGGCGAAGGACATGAATATGACCGCTGGCGCCGGCCATGGATACACGGGCTTTGCGCTTGCCTATAACGCGCGCAGCAAGGAGGAGGTCGATTCGATCTTCGCGCGGTTGCAGAAGAACGGCGCGAATATCGTAAAGGCGCCCGAGAACGCGTTCTGGGGCGGCTACTCGGGATACTTCTCGGACCTCGACGGTCACAAGTGGGAAGTCGCCTACAACCCCTATTGGACCATCCTGAAAGACGGAAGAGTGTCGATGACGAAGGAGTGAGTTTGGAGGTGTTGAACAAGAACGCCTCTCGCAACTCAAGCCGCGCGCTTTGAACTCCGGCCGAGTAGGGTTTCAAGGCCGTAGAACATGCCGGCCCAGCGGCCCTCGATGCGGCTCGCCTGGTCCGGAAGCACGCTTTCGTGGACTACGGTCAGCTCGCAGCCCGTTTCCACCGGAACGATCTCGACGACTACGCGGGATCCCGCATCCCGGATCACGCATCCCGCATCACTCATTCATGCCTTGGAGCGCCGCCGCTCGCTGTCACGGATCATCTCGGACAGGTCCGCGGCCGGGCGGATCTCGAAGGGGCCTGCCCGCACGCCGGGGTGCTTCGACATCAGCTGGATGGCGTGGTTGAGGTCCCGCGCTTCGAGGATCAGGATGCCGCCGATCTGCTCCTTGGTCTCAGCATACGGGCCGTCGGTGACCGTCACCTTGCCGCCCTGAAAGCGCAGCGTTACCGCGCTGCCGGGGGGCTGGAGCGCTTCACCCCCGGCGAAGTGCCCGTTCCTGCGCAGCACGTCGTCGTAGGTGAAGCAGGTGTCTACCATGGCGTTGCGCTCGCTTTCGGGCATGTTCTCGAACTTGCCCGCTTCAATATATCCGAGGCATACGTACTTCATCGTGTCTCCTTTATGTTTCCAGGGCGCGCACCTCGACGGTGCCGCCGAAGGGAATCGTCGGAATGCGCTTCGCGATCGAAATCGCCTCGTCGAGGTCCTTGCACTCGATCAGGTGGTAGCCGCCGAGCTGCTCCTTGGTTTCGGCGTAAGGCCCGTCGGTGACGACGGGCTTGCCGTTCCTGCCGCGAACGGTTGCGGCGGTCGAGCTCGACTGCAGCTTCGCGCTGGCCAGGTGGTGGCCGCTCTTGTCGAGGCCCTGGAGCAGTTCGCCGTACTCCCGCATGATCCCGTCGCGTTGCGATCCCGGAATCTCTTCCCACCGCTTCTCGTCGAAGCAGCACAACAGCAGGTAGCGCATGGCGTTCTCTAAGCGTTGACCAGGACCCTGAACCCGCCCCAGAACATGCGCTTGGCGTCGAACGGCAGGGCCTTGATGTCCATCATGGGTTTCAGGCGCGGGTCCTTCATCACCTTGGCGTTGACGCGGTCGCGGTGCGCGCGCGACTTGTACACGATGTAGGCGAAAACCACCGTCTCGCTGGGTTTCAGCTTGACGCTCCGCGGGAACGACGTGCGCTTACCCGGCTTCACGTCGTCGCCCACGCACTCGACGTACTCGAGCGCGCCGTACTCCCGCCAGATCTTGCCCGCCTTCTGCGCCATGCTCCGGTAGGCCTGCATCTTCTTCTTCGGGACGGGCACGACATATCCATCTACGTATCTCATGGGAACTCTCCTATGCGCTGTTATTGCGTGGTGGGTGAAAACTCGTTTTCCAACCGCCTTACCGTTGCTCGTAGGCCTGCTTCAAGGTCTTGATGTCGAGCTTTTTCATCTGAAGCATGGCGGTCATGACCCTTTTCGATTTCTCGGGATCGGGACCGCTCATCAGTTCGCCCAGGGCGGTGGGGACGATCTGCCACGACAGGCCGAATTTGTCCTTAAGCCAGCCGCATTGCCCTTTTGCCCCGCCCTCGGAAAGCTTCTCCCAGAACGCATCTACTTCGTCCTGCGTCTCGCAACTCACGACCAACGAGATGGCTTCCGTGAACTTGAAGTGTGGGCCACCGTTCAGGGCCATGAATTCCTGCCCCTCGAGCTGGAACGTCGCGACCATGACCGTCCCCTTCGGGCCAGGTCCTGCTTCTCCGTAACGGGAAATACGCCCGCACTTCGAGTTATTGAAAATAGTGACGTAAAAGTTCATCGCCTCTTCGGCCTTATCATCGAACCACAGGAACGGGGTGATTTTCTGCATCCGGGCAGCCATTTCATCTCCTTTTGGTGGGTGGCTATCGACTAGTCGTTCGAGGCGGCCCGAATTCGACAACCGGTATTTCCAGGGCGACCCGAACCGCGTGCGTCAACCGCCGCTCAACGCCTGAACGATGATCACCTCGTCGGTCGAGGCGAGCGGCTGCGACAGGTCGCGCACCTGGTCGCCGTTGATGAAGATGCGGATATGGCGCCGTATCCGGTCCTGCTCGTCGATCATGCGGAAGCGGATTCCGGGGTACTGGCGGTCCAGGTCGACGAGCATCGCCGCGAGCGTTGCGCCGCTCGCCTCTGCCTCGCTGCGCTCGGTGTACGAGCGCAGCGCGCTGGGGATGATCACCTTCATAAGTTGCAAGTTACAAGGTTCAAGATACAAGGTACGGCAACAAGCCTTGCAATTTGTACCTTGTAACTTGTACCTTGCATCTTGTGACTCGCGCGTTAGCTGAGCGCGGCCGTCTCGACGGCGTAGATTTCCGGCAGGTGCCTCGCAATACAGGTCCAGCGCCGGCCTTCGTCGCGGCTCATCCACAGCTCGCCGCTGGTCGTGCCGAAGTAGAGGCCCACGGGGTCCGCTGCGTCCCCCGTCATCGCCTGCCGTTTCACGGTCCACCACGCCTGCTTACCGGGCAGGCCTTCGTCGAGGCGCTGCCACGTCTTTCCTCCGTTGCGCGTCGCGTAGACCGCGGGCCGGCCTTCCGGGCTCGTGCGCGGCCAGACGGTGGTGCCGTCCATCGGGAACACCCACGCGGTATCCGCGTCGCGCGGGTGCACCACCATGGGAAAACCGATGTCGCCGACTTGCTTCGGCATGCTCTTGCCGATGCGCACCCAGGTGTCCGACGGCCGGTCGAGCCGGTAGATGCCGCAGTGATTCTGCTGATACAGGCGGTCCGGGTTGCTCGGGCAGATCCGGATGCAATGCGGGTCGTGGACGGTGGGCTGGGCTTTGTCGAAGCCCTCGACCACGTCGAGTCCCTTCAGGAGTGTGCGCCACGTCCGGCCGCCGTCAACCGACTCGTGCACGCCGCCGCCCGACATCGCGAAGTAAAAATGCCTGGGATCACGCGGGTCCGCGATGATCGAGTGCAGCTTCGGTCCGTCCGGCGTGCCGTCCTGCACTGTACCCATCCACTCGCGATATTGCGGGTCATCGTTGATCGAGGAGAACGGCTCCCACGAGACGCCACCGTCCTGGGAGCGGAACAGTCCCTGCGGCGAAGTTCCTGCGTACCAGACGCCCGGCTCGGTGGCGCGGCCCGGGGTGAGCCAGAACGTGTGGTCGACCGCGCGGCCTCCCTTGTCGTCGGCGGTCTTCGCGAACGCGGGCGGCCGCGCGGCTTCCTTCCAGCTGCGCCCGAGATCGGTGGAGCGGAAGACGGTGGGACCGAGGTGGCCGGTCTTCGCCGCGGCGAGCAGCGTCCGCCCGTCGCGCGGGTCGAGCATGACATGACTGATAACGTGGCCGAGAAAATGCGGCCCGTCGGCCCGCCAGGTTTTCCGCGCCGCATCGCCGTGATACAGCCATGCGCCCTTGCGCGTGGCGACCAGCACGATCACGCGGCGCTGCGGCCGCGCGCGACTGGAGACGCCCTGCTTTCGAACTGCCGGCTTCCTGATATTGCGCGCCATGGTTTCCTCCATTATGAGATGTTCGTTCTCTGCCGTGATTCCGCCTGAGCGACCGTTTCCCGGATCGGCCGGATCGGCCGCACCTCGATGCTGCCCACCCGCGCCGGCGGAATTTTCGAGGCGATCTGGATAGCTTCGTTCAAGTCCCTGGCCTCGATCATGTAGAAGCCGGCGAGCTGCTCCTTGGTCTCGGCGAACGGACCGTCGGTGACGGACAGTTTGCCGCCGCGTATGCGCACGGTGGTGGCCGTCTGCACGGACTGCAGCGCCTCCGACGCGAGGCAGTAGCCGCTCTTCCGGATTTCCGTGTCATAGGCCACGCAGTCTTCGTCGGGCAGCTCATCGAGCCGCTTTTCATCGAGATAAACCAGGCACAGGTATTTCATACGTTCTCCTGTTCAGGCGGTATTCGGCGGCTTACTTTTCAGCGATGGCCTTCAGGCTGGCCAGGCCGGCCTCGAAGTCCTTGCCGACCATGATGTCCATGTCAAGGAATACGTGGATGATCTTCGCGAAGTAGGGCACGGGACCCTCCATTGCCCACGTGACGTTGGTCGCGCCGCCTTTCGGCTCCAGCGTGAACACCACGATGTTGTGGGCCTCGAGCGGTTTGACGAAGTCGAGTTTGAGAGCGACTTTATTCGGAGTGATGGACTCGACGATCTCCATGCTGCCCTGGCCGACGTCCTTGTTGCCTTCCCACGCATAGGTCGCCCCTTTGCCGGCGGTGGTGGCGCCGAAAGTCCGTTTCATCGCGGGGTCCTTCTTTTCCCACGGCGACCAGGCATCCCACCGTTTGAAGTCGTTGATGAGCGCAAAGACCTTCTCCGGCGGCGCCTTGATGCTCGCCGAGCGCTGAACGCGGAACGTGTCAGGCTTGGTTGCGGCGAAGATGAGAACGCCGGCAATTAGCGCGACGACGACAATAACGATGGTTTTGATCATGGATAACTCCGGTGCGGTGTTGTGAGTTCGGATGGCGGTCAGCCGCCCATTTTCTGCATTGCCTGCCGCATCTCTTCCGGACTCACGTCGCGTAGGTGCGTGGCCACCGACCAATCTTTCGTTGCGGGTTACTTGTTGCCGGAGACTTGCGTGTACACGCGCTCGGCCTGTTCCTTCAGCTCGGGCGTGAACTGCTCGCCGAAGTCTTCCGCCTCGAAAACCTGGCGGATCTCGATCTCGGAATCCCCCGGCAT
>CAYYZZ010000191.1:0-5384 GCA_964476235.1 uncultured Streptomycetaceae bacterium
CGAGCCACCGCGTCCGCCACAGGTTCCAGGAGCGGTCGTAGTTCTGCCACGAGGTATTGGCGGCGCATTCCTTCGAGTCCATGTAGTTCACCTTGCCCCTCGGCCCGGCGAGCATCATGGCCTGGAACTGCATGCGGGCATTCTGCTCCAGGTAGACGCTGCGGCCGACGGCACGCTGCAGGTTTTCGCCCACGCAGGTCGAGCCGTGTCCGCGCATCAGCACGGCGGGGTGCTTGCCGAGCTTTTTCGCCAGCGATTGCCCGAGGTAAGGCGTGCGCACCAGCATGTCGCTGCCTTTCTGCGCGTCGCGGATGTCCCAGTTCGGCACGCCCAGCCCGATGAACGCAGACATATGGTAGATCGGCTTGAGCGGCGAGCGCGAGGTGCAACTGAACGGCACCACCGCCGGCGCGTGATTGTGGACCACCGCCATCACCTCGGGCCGGGCCTTGAAGATTTCGCCGTGGATGTAGCGCTCGTTGTAGAACTTCCGGCCCTTGGGGTCTACCGGGTTGCTGTCGAGGTCGAACTCCAGGATATCGTCCTCGGTGACCAGCTCGGGCGCAAGCTGGCGCGCCATCAGGTAGCGGTTGGGGTTCTTCTCCGAGCGCACGGAGACGTGCCCGTAGGCGTCGATCACGCCTTCGTCTGCCAGCGTGCGGTAGCAGATAACGAGATCTTCGATGAGGCTCATGGGGGTGGTTGCCTTTCTGGGTAACGGGGTTCGGTCGGCTCACGACTCACGATTCACGACTCACGGTAGTCATTGTGCGGTGATTCCGGCAGCCTTGGCCACCTTGATCCACTTGGCGACCTCGGTCTTGATGAGGGTGGCGTACTCGCCGGGCGTTGTGCCGGTCGCCTCGAGCCCGTCCTTGATCAATGCGGCTTTCACGTCCGGCGAGTGAACGGCCTTGATCGCCTCGGCGTTGAGCCTGGCGATGATGGGCTGCGGCACTTTTGCCGTCGCGAGCAATCCGACCCACGAAGCATGCTCGTACCCCGGCACGCCCGCTTCCGCGATGGTGGGGAATTCGGACGCGGCGACGGAGCGTTTGGCGGTGGTAACCGCCAGCGCGCGGATCTTGCCGGAGCGCACGTGGGGAAGGGCGGTCGAGATGGTCGCAAAGTTGAGCTGGCACTGGCCGCCGAGCATTCCGACCATCGCGGGCGCGCCGCCCTTGAACGGCACGTTCACCATGCTGGTCTTGGTCATGTACATGAACAGCTCCGCCGCCAGGTGCGTGCTGGTCGCGATGCCGCTGGAGGCGAAATTCAACTCGCCGGGCTTGGAGCGGGCGAGAGCGATCAGATCCTTCACCGATTTTACCGGCAAGGACGGATGCACGATCAGGATATGGGGCAGCGTCGCGAGCTGCGTGATCGGCGTGAAATCCCGGATCGCGTCGAACGGCAGCTTCTTGTGCAGGGCGGGGTTGATGGTGAACGAAGCCGCAACGCCCAGGAGCGTGTAACCGTCCGGCGCGGCGTTGGCGACGATTTCGATGCCGTTGAGACTGCCGGCGCCGGGACGGTTGTCCACGATCACGGTCTGGCCCAACCCCTCGGCCATCCGTTGCGCCACGACGCGCGCGATCACATCGGTGGATCCGCCCGCGCTTTGCGGGATGATCAACCGGATCGGCCGGCTGGGATAAGCCTGCGCCGCGGCGTCCATCCATGCGAGCAATGCAACCAGTCCGGCCGCGGTGTGCATTGCCAGTTTGATACGAGGTGAGAAGGACATCAATTTCCTTTCGCCGAGGAAGCTTTTCCTGAATTTGTGTCTAAACCGCATCCCGCATCCCGCATCGGTCAGTCAACCCTGGCGCCGGACTGCTTGATGACCTTCGCCCACTTCGTTATTTCGGACTTGATGTGCGCCGCGAATTGCTCGCGGGTGCTGCCTATGGCCACGATGCCTTCGCCGCTCAGGCGCTGCTTCGTGTCGGCCACCTGCATGATCTTCGCGATATGGGAATTGAGGAGGTTCAACACGTCTGCCGGTATTCCGGCGGGCGCGAGCACGCCATACCACTGGCTCGACTCGTAGCCTTTCAGGCCGGATTCCGAGACGGTCGGCAACTCGGGCATGGCCGGCAGCCGCGTGAGACTGGTGACGGCCAGTGCGCGCAGCCTTCCGCTCTTCACCAGCTGCACGGCATTGGTCGCGGGCAGGAAGCTCAGGCTCGCCTCGCCGGAAAGGAGGCCCATGACGGCAGGGCCCGAGCCGCGGTAGGGGACATGCACCATCTCGACCTTCGCAAGGGTGTTGAACAGCTCCCCGGCGAGATGCGGCGTGCTGCCACTGCCCGAGCCCGCGAACAGCACGTGCCTGGGACGCGCTTTCGCAAGGGCAATCAGTTCCTTCACCGATTTCGCCGGCAGCGACGGGTGCACCACCAGCACGTTGGGCGCGAGCGCGACCAGGCTGATCGGGTCGAAGTCCCTGACCGGATCGTAGGGCACCTTGTCGTAGAGGCTCGGGTTGGTAACCAGGCCCGCGCCCGTGAAGAGCAGCGTGTAGCCGTCCTTCGGTGACTTGGCAGCGAGCTCGGTGCCGATGTTGCCGTTCGCGCCGCTGCGGTTCTCGATCGGGAAGGTTTTCCCGAGGCTGTCGTAAAGCTTCTGGCTGAGGAAGCGGCCCATGCCGTCCACGCCGCCGCCGGGCGGGAAGGGCACGATCATGCGCACCGGGCCGGCCGGATAGCTTTGCGCGGCCGCCTGGCCGGCGACCAGTGACAGGACGCCAATCGCGCACACCATGTAATAACGATGGATCTTCACGGGTTTCTTCTCGAGGTCTTATTGTAGTGGCTCATCGGCGGCCTCTGATATCTCATTGCAAGTTCTTGAACGCACCACGTCGGCCGCCCCGCGCGCCACCGGGGGTCACATCCCCGTAAACGGGGCCCCTGTTCCGCCCCTCGGCGCGCCCCATCATTGTTTTTGAGCGCGCTTCCAGGCCGTTAGCAGCGCTCGCGCCGTGAACTCCACCGCCATTTCCCGCTTGTAGGCCGCCGAGCCGCGCACATCGGGCATGGGCTCGGCGAGGTTGCGCACGTTCTGCACGGCTGTGCGCAGGATTTCCTCGTTCAGGCGCTGACCGGCGAGCTCCTTCAGGTCGAGCACGATCGGCTTCCTGCTGACCGCGCCCACGACGGCGCGCGCGCTGCCGCAGGTGCCGTCGGCGTTGAGACGCACCAGCGCCGCCGTGTTGACGGTTGGTATTTCCAGCACGCCGCGGGCCATGTACTTGTAGAAACTCGAGCCGGCGCGTGCCGGCGGGGAATCCACCTCGACGCTGACCACCATTTCGTCCTTTGCGATCCGCTTCTGGAACGCTTCTTCCAGCGTGAGCGTGCGCCGTCCGTTGGGGCCGGCGACGGTGACGCGCGCGTTGAGGACGAGGAGGGCGAGCGGCAGATCGAAGCCGCCGATCAGCGGGCCGACGCTGCCGCCCACCGTCAGCATGCGGCGGATGCGCGTATGTCCCACTCCCTCCATCGCGTCGTCTATCGCCTGCCAGCGCTGTTTGACCCGTGGCTCTTCGGAAAACGCCTGCTGCCGCACCGCCGCGCCGGCGTGCAGCACGCCGCGGGAATCGATGGAGAATTCATTCAACTCCGGGACGCGCATGATCGACACCAGGCGCTGCGCCTGCGGGAACCCGGTGCGCTCGCGGCGCAGCGCGTGCGACATGCCGCCCGCGACGAGAGCGGAATCGCCCGCCGCGAGGAATTGCACCGCCTCTTCCACGGTTTTCGCGGTAATGAACTCCGGGTTGAACGGACGGGCACCGGAGGGCTTGCCGGATGAGAGCCGCGCCCAGGTGCCGCCCTTGGGTGCGGCGGGTGCGGCGGGTGCGGCGGCTTTTTCGTTTGCATAGAGCTCCGGATGCAGCGCCCGGTGGATTTTTTCCGAGGTGATGGGCAGATCAAAGATGCGCACGCCGACGGCATCGGCGATGGCATTCGCGATGACGGCGGGAATCGCGTCGAGGCCGATCTCGCCCAGCCCTTTCGCGCCGAACGGGCCCGACGGCTCGTAGGAATCCGCGAAGGCGACGTGCAGTTTCGGGACCATCGCGGCGCCGGGGATGGGGTAGTCCTTCAGCTGCGGATCGGTCGGCATGCCGTTCCACCAGTCGAAGTATTCGGTCATGGCGAACCCGACGCCTTGCATCACTGCGCCCTGCACCTGGCCTGCCGCGGTCGCGGGATTGATGACCGTGCCGCAGTCCACCGCGGACGCGATCTCGAGCAGCTTAACTTCCCCGGTGGCGGGATCCACCTCGACCTCCGCCGTCTGCGCGATGTAGTTATACGCTCCTGACTCGTTGCCGTAGCGGTTGTGGTCCGGGAACTCGGAAGGATTGTCGAAGTTGCCCATGCCGACGATGGGCTGCCCGCCGGGCTGGTAGAGGTTCGCGCGCACCACTGCGCCGACCGGCTTGAAATCGGTCTCGGCGCCGTTGTGCGGGCCGATCTCGCCGTTGATGATGGTCAGCTCCGATGCGGGCCGCTTGAACTGTTCCGCCGCGGCTTCCAGCAACTGCCTCGCGGCCGCGCTGGCGGCATTTTTCACCGCGTTGCCTGCGACGTAAGTCAGCCGGCTCGCGAGTGCGCCGAGGGAGTGGGAATGGACGTCGGTGTCGGGGCGGGTGATGTCCACGTGCTCGTAGGGCAGTCCCAGTTCTTCCGCCGCGATCTGGCGCAGCACCGTGAGATTGCCCTGTCCGATCTCGCCCTCGCCGGTGATGATGGTCGCGCGGCCGTCCTCGTTGACGCGCACGATGGCGGTGCTGCCGTCCCAGTCGCCAAAGCTGCGGCGGCCGTTGACGTGGACGCTGCAGCCCATGCCCAACCCGCGTGCGGGTTCCTTAATTTCGCGTGCGGGCTCCTTGATCTCGCGGTTGGGCTTGCGGTTCTTGCGCTTCTCCTTCCAGCGGATCAGCGCCGTCGCCTTGTCTATGCACTGTTTCAACTCGCAGCTCGTGATCTTGTGGTTGTGCGGCGAGACGTCGCCCGGGTCCACCGCGTTCATGCGCAGCAGCTCCGGGACGTCGATGCCGAGCTTCTCCGCGGCGAGGTCCCATGCCTGTTCCACCGCCCAGTCCGCGGACGGGTTGCCGAAGCCGCGGAACGCGCCGGTCGGCACCAGGTTCGTGTAGACCAGCGTGGAATTGCCGCGCACGCAGGGATACTTGTAGAGCGCGTCGTGGCGCACGCTGGCCGCGCCGAGGATCGCCTGCGACTTGCCGGTGTAGGCGCCGTTGTCCGCCCACATCTTGATTTCCTTCGCCATGATGCGGCCGTCCTTGCGGAAGCCGAGCCGCACCCAGTAGCGCATCGGCATGCGCGGGTGGCTCGCGAGGAATTCCT
>CAYYZZ010000192.1:0-5382 GCA_964476235.1 uncultured Streptomycetaceae bacterium
GTACGCGGCGGAACTACGCTACAAGGAGTTGACGCAGGAGGCCGTGCACGAATGCAAGCGCAGGCTGATCGACGCGCTCGGCTGCCTGGTGGGAGGTTTCGACGCGGAACCCTCGGTCATCGCGCGCACGCTGGCGCAGCGCAGTCGAGGAAAGCCGCCGGCGCGCATCTTGGGCACGCAGGAACCCACTTCACCCGAGCTTGCGGCCTTCGCCAACGGCGTCGCGATGCGCTACCTCGACTTCAACGACGCCTATTTCATGAAGGCGAGCGGGCATCCCAGCGACACTTTCGCCGCGGTGCTCGCCGCGGCGGATGCCGGGCGTGCCGACGGACGCGCCGTCGTGACCGCCGCCGCGGTCGCCTACGAGGCCTATTGCGGCATCTCCGATGCGGTCGAGCGGGAGCAGGGCTGGGACCATTCGGTGCAGGCCGTCATCGGGTCCGCAGTGGGCGCGGGCAAGATACTCGGGCTCGATCGCAGGAAAATGGGCAACGCCATTTCACTCGCCATCATTCCCAACATGGCGCTCGAGCAGACGCGCACCGGCGAGCTGGCGATGTGGAAAGGCGTTGCCGGCCCCAACGCGGCGAGGAACGGCGTGTTCGCCGCCGATCTCGCCTGCGAGGGTATGACCGGGCCGGAGCAGGCGATCGAGGGCAAGTGGGGCCTGTGGCACGCGCTCGGCCGCTTCGAGTGGCTGCCTTTCGGCGGGCGCGGCGGGCCGTTCCGCCTGACGCAGACCCACCTCAAGTATTACCCGGCCGTGATACACGCCCAGTCGCCGATCACGGCCGCGCTGGAACTGCACGGGACGATGGATCCGAAGGACATCGAGGCGGTCGCGATCGACAGCTACTGGGTGGCGGGGCGCTTCGTGGACCGGGCGAACCCGCTGTGGCACCCGGCAACGCGCGAGACCGCCGACCACAGCATTCCGTACTGCGTCGTCGCGGCGCTGCTCGACGGCGACATCACCGAGACAAGCTTTTCCACGCGGCGCATCCGCGATCCGCGGCTCGTCGCGCTGCTCGGGCGCACCACGATCCGGGAGAACCCGGCGTACTCGAACCTGCATCCCCACGAATGGCCGTGCCGCATCGAGCTCACCCTCCGCGGGGGCGGCAGGAAAGTCGCCGAGGTGCGTTACTTCAAGGGCCACGCGAAGCGCCCGTTGAGCGACGGGGAAATCGAAACCAAGTTTCGCTTCCTCTCGGAGCGAGCGCTCGGGAAAAAGCGAGCGGATGCCGTGCTCGCGGCGGCGTGGAAACTCGAGGAGCTGAAGGACATCCGAGAGCTGTTGAAGCTACTCAAGTTCGGGGGCCCGAAACGCTCGCCGCGGAGCAGGAAGAAGTGACGCAGTGACGCAGTGACGAACTCCCCTCCTGCCCGAGGAGGGGTGCCTGCGAAGCAGGCGGGGTGGTGGGAGCCGAATCACGACTCACGAATCCCGTTCCAATGACCCCCGCCAGCCCCTGATGATTGATGTTCCGTGTCACGCTTGGAAGATGGACATTGGAACGGGACGAATCACGATTCACGCTGTTTTATTCCTCGCCCTTAATTCCCGCTTCCCTGATCACCTTCGCCCACTTGTCCTGCTCGGTCTTCATGTGGGCCGCGAGCTGCTGCGGCGTGCTTCCCACGGCCTCGGAGCCTTCGGCCGCAATGCGCCCCGACACCTCGGGCTGGTGAAGCGCCTTGTTGGTTTCCTTGTTGAGGAACTCGACGATCGCGCGCGGCGTTCCCGCCGGCGCGAGCAGCGCGTACCACTGCGTCACCGCAAAGCCCGGCACGCCCGCTTCCGACACGGTCGGCAGTTCCGGCAGAGCCTTGATGCGTTTCGGGCCGGACACCGCCAGTGCCTGAAGCCGCTTTGCCCGGATGTGGCCCTGGGAGGTGATGATGCTTCCGAACATGAACTGGATATTTCCGGCAATGAGGTCGGGATAGGCCGGGCCGATGCCTTTGTACGGCACGTGGACGGCCTGGATTCTCGCCAGGGTCCGGAACAACTCGGTCATGAGGTGGATCTGGCTGCCCAGACCCACCGAGGCGTAGTTGAGCTTCCCCGGATTCGCCCGCGCGTGCGCCACGAGCTCGGAAACCGACTTGACGGGTAACGTCGGGCTCGCCATCAGTACGTACGACTGCGCGCTCAGCTGCGTGATCGGGGCGAAATCGCGAAAGAGGTCGTACGGGACCTTGAAGAGGAGGGGGCGTATGACCTGGCTCGCGCTGATCAACAGGATGGTGTAACCGTCGGGTGCGGCTTGCTTGGCGAGCTCGACGGCGATCGCGCCGCTCGCCCCGGCGCGGTTGTCCACCACCATGGTCTGGCCGAGATTGTCGGTCAGCTTCTGCGCGACCGCGCGCCCGATGGTATCCGGGCCGCCGCCCGCGGCGATCGGCACGATCAGGCGGATCGGCTTGGTCGGATATTGCTGTGCTTGCGCTGGCGACAAAACAGCCGCCAGCACCACGCACAGCAATATCAACGCGGAATGGCGGACGATCATGGCAGTAGAGATTTATCCTGTTAGGAATTCGTCGGGACAGGCCCCGGCGAATTCCTGGAGAATTGCAGCAGCAGCGCTTCCAGGCCTTTGGGCCCGGCGGTCAAAGCGAGCGGCGCATCGGTCGCGGACACGAATACCGTCGACCACGCGGAATAGCTCCCGGCCTTAAGTTTAAGTTCCAGGCCGCCGTTGACCACCAGGTAATACTGCCCGCCGGTCGCGCGCGGATCGGGCCCTGTGTGCGTCATGCCCGGCCCCATGCGTATCAGGGCAGCGCCCAGCCCGTCCGTGCCGTCGAGGTCCGGCATCAGCTTCTCCACCGCCACTTCCTTCCGCTCCATCAGCACCGGCTCGGTGCTGAGCGTGAGGCCGTCGGCGATGCTGTGGCGCTTCGGCGAGGGCTTCAAGGCTTCGCGATAGCCGGGCTTGTGCAGGTAGTGCGCGCCGGGATCGCTCTTCGCGCGCAGCGTGAAATAGGAATAGCCGTGCGGACCTGCATTGATGGGGCCGTAGCCGGTGTGATGATCGGCGTAATGCACTGCAAGCAGCCCTGCTGCATGCCGCCCGAGGCTGCCGCCGCCCGCGACGAAGACCTGGAACTGGTCCACCTCATGGAAGTGCGGCAGGATGGTCTCGCTGGCGTGCATCTCGACCAGGAACGCCTGCGGCTCGTTCACGATTCCGCCGCCGTTGCCCTGCTTGCCGAGAAAGTCGGTGCGCCAGTGCTCCTCGCCCGTGCCGCGCGACTTGATGATCCGGCGCCCCTTGAGCGCGCTTTCGCCTGCTATCGCTTGAACCATACGACTCCTCCGTTCAATCACATTGGAAGTTTAGACGATGTTGCCCTGATCGGACAGCCGAAATTCGGGACGATTCGTGAGCGCGTGAGAGCGGGAGGGCGTGAGAGCGAAACAAAAGATTCTTTCGATCTCCCGTCTTCTCGACCTCGCGATCTCACGACCTCACGGATTCAATCGCCTTTAATGCCGGTCTGCTTGATCACCTTCGCCCACTTTTCGCGCTCGTCCCTGATGTGGGCGGCGAATTCCTTAGGCATGCTGCCTACCGGCTCCGCGCCGTCGGCCGCGAGCCGCGCGCCGACCTCGGGCTGCGGCAGCGCCTTGACGATCTCGTCGTGCAGCCGCTCGACGATGGCCCGTGGCGCGCGTGCGGGCAGCAGCACGCCGTACCAATTACTCACCGCGAATCCCCTAACGCCGGTTTCAGCCACGGTCGGCAGCTCGGCGGCCGCTTTCGCCCGCCGGGCGCCGGTGACCGCGAGCGCGCGGATTCGCTGGGCCCGGATATGCGGCATGGCGGAGATGATGCTGGCGAAAGTGAGCTGGATGTTGCCGGCGATGAGATCGGGATAAGCTGCGCCGATGCCCTTGTACGGGATGTGCGTCATGCTGGTGCCGGTGGAAATCTTGAACAGCTCGCCGGTCAGGTGAATCAGGCTGCCGTTGCCGGACGAGGCGTAGTTGAGCTTTGCCGGGTTGGTTTTCGCGTACGCCACCAGCTCGCTCACCGACTTGATCGGCAGCGCGTTGTTGACCACGATCACGTACGGCTGGGTCGTGACCTGGGATATCGGGGCGAAATCGCGCGAAGTGTCGTAGCGCGCCTTGTACATGAGGGGATGGATGACGGAAGTCGCGCTCATCATGATCATGGTGTAGCCGTCCGGCGGCGCACTGGCGGCGAGCTCTGCGCCGATGCTGCCGCCGCCCCCGCCGCGGTTATCGACCACGACGGTCTGGCCGAGCTGATCGGTGAGTTTCTGCGCGACCGCGCGCGCAACGGTATCCATGCCGCCGCCGGCGGCGAGGGGGACAATCAACCGGACCGGCCGGGCCGGATAGGATGCAGTGACTTGCGCTTGTGCCTGGGCGCCGAGCACGGCAAGCACCACGGCGACTCCCAGGGCGGAACCATTCGATCGCATGTCGTCTCCTCGTGTCGAATTGATTTTTTTCAGGGATTGTAGCGTCAGTCGACCCGGATGCCCGCCTGCTTGACTAGGTTGCTCCATTTCCTGAGCTCGGAATCCACGTAGGCCCGGAATTCCTGCGGCGTGCTCCCGACGGGCTCGGCGCCGTCGCCCGACAGCTTGTCCTTCACGTCGGGCAGCTTGAGTATCCTCACCACTTCCGCGTGCAGCCGGGCGACGATCGGCTGGGGCGTACGGGCGGGCGCGAACAACCCCATCCAGCCGGTGAATTCATAGCCGGGCAGCCCCGCCTCGGCCATCGTAGGGATGTTCGGGAGCGCCGCGAACCGCCTGGCGGTCGTCACGGCGAGCAGCCGCAGCTTGCCGTCCCTGGACGCGGGAATCGACGCCACCGGGCTCGCGAAGATCATGTGCATGCGCCCGCCGAGCACGTCGAGCAGGCCCTGCGGTATGCCCTTGTAAGGCACGTGCAGGATGTCCACGCCCGCCATGTACTTGAACAGCTCGCCCGCCAGGTGATTCGAAGTTCCGTTTCCCCCTGAAGCGTAGTTGAGCTGCCCCGGCCGGGACTTGGCGAGAGCGATCAGATCCTTCACGGACTCTACCGGCAGGGAAGAGGTGACCGACAGGACGTTCGACTGATAGACGAGCTGCGTCACCGGCGCAAAGTCCCTCAGCGTGTTGAAGGGGAGCTTCCTGTACACCGCCTCGCGGACGATGAGCGCGGAGGTGCTCAGCATCAGGGTGTAGCCGTCGGCATCCGCCTTGGCCGCCAGCTCGGGGCCGATGATGCCGGTCCGGTTGTCCACGACGACCTGCTGCCCCCAGCTATCTGTGAGCTTCACGCTGATGGTGCGCGCCACGATGTCGCCGCCGCCGCCGGCGGCGGAAGGGACGATGACGCGGATCGGC
>CAYYZZ010000193.1:0-5356 GCA_964476235.1 uncultured Streptomycetaceae bacterium
ATGCGATTAAAAATGTTTGCACCAACGCCCTTGGCTGCAGCCTCTACTCGGTCAATCGTTTCTGTCACGGAGTATTTGCTTGGTTTCGTGACGATTCCAGCGTTTTTGTCCACAAGCCCACTTTCGTCTGCGAATGCCAACGCGTTAAGTGACAACATAACTACGGCAACACCGAATATGTTCTTCATCCTTACCTCCTCATTTCAATAAATAGGGTCAGTGTAACTTTTCCGTAGCACGTATGCTAAGGGGAAAATGGAAAAGTCACACTGACCCTATTTATTAGTAACACGGTAAAATTCACGCATGCCCGAATCCCGTCCAGCATTGAACGAAGACAGCGTCGAGAACGACCCGCTCGCGCAGTTCGCGCGGTGGTACGAGCTTGCGAACGCGGCCGTGAAGCCGCTGCCCGACGCGGCCGCGCTCGCGACCGCCTCCGCTGGTGGCCGCCCGTCGCTGCGCATGGTGCTGTTGAAAGGCTTCGACGCGCACGGCTTCGTGTTCTACACCAACTACCGCAGCCGCAAGGGGCGCGAGCTGGCGCGGAACCCGCGCGGCACGCTGCTGTTCTACTGGGGAAACCTCGAGCGGCAGGTGCGCATCGAGGGCCGCATCGCCAGGGTCACGCCGCGCGAGTCGGACGCCTATTTCGCCACGCGTCCGCGCGGCAGCCAGCTCTCGGCCTGGGCCTCGGCGCAAAGCGAGACCGTGCCGGGACGCGGCGCGCTCGAGCGCCGCTTCGCGGCGGCCGCGCGCAAATATCCCGAATCGGTGCCGCGGCCGCCGCATTGGGGCGGTTTCCGTCTCGCGCCCGATGCGATCGAATTCTGGCAGGGGCGCGAGGACCGCCTGCACGACCGCATCCTCTACCGCCGCGGCCCCCGCGACCGCTGGGCCATCAAGCGCCTCGCCCCCTGATGCGCGGCTTCATCCGGGCTTTCGCCCTGTTCGCCATTCCGGTTGCGCTGCTGGCGGCGGCTTTTACCCTCGTCTTCTACAACGCGGCGCTGCCGCCCTCCCTTGCCGGGTTGAGGGTTTACGGCCCGTATATTCTGTTTGCCCTCGGTGCGGCCCTGGCGGCGGGATTCAACCGCGGGCGGGCGCTACTCGCGCTGATCGTGCTGTGCGGCGCATACGGCGCGCAGCAACTCTGGCTGCAACAAGGCCTGGACGCCTTTGCAGCCCGCACCATCTATATCGCGCTCACGCTCTTCGTCCCGCTCGACCTCGCGGCTCTCGCTCTTATGCCGGAGCGCGGCATATTCAACCGCCACGGTGCATTGAGGCTGGGAACGATCCTCCTGCAGGCCGCCCTCACTGCGTGGGTGGCGATGGCGGGCCAGGCCGACGTCATTGACTGGGCATACCAGAAGTTTCTCGACCCGGCGCCGTTCAGCGCCGGACGCATTCCGCAGCTCGGCATCGTGCTGATCGGCCTCAGCCTGCTGATCACGATGGCGATGGCGCTGGTGACGCGCTCCGCCGTCAGCGCGGCCCTGGCGGGCTCGATCGTCGCGTTCGCGATCGCGGCGCATGTGCCCACGGCTTCCCTCACCTTCTCGGTATTCACCGCGATGGCGGAGCTGATGGTGACCGTCGCCGTGCTGCAGGATACCTTCCGCATGGCGTTCAGCGACGAGTTGACCGGCATACCCAGCCGCCGTGCGTTGAACGAGAGGCTGGCGGGACTGGGGCACACCTATACCGTGGCCATGGTTGACGTCGACCACTTCAAGAACTTCAACGACACTTACGGCCACGACCTCGGCGACCAGGTGCTGAAGATGGTCGCCGCGCACATCGCCGGTGTCGGCGGGGGCGGGAATGCCTACCGCTACGGCGGCGAGGAGTTCACCATCCTGTTCCCCGGCAAGGTCGCCGATGAGGCCATGCCGCACCTGGAGGCGCTGCGCGGGGAAATTGAATCGTACCGGGTCGCGCTGCGCGGCACCGACCGGCCCAAGAAGGCAAAGGACAACAAGCGCCAGCGTGGAGGCTGGCGCGGCAAGGACGCAGTGTCCGTGACGGTGAGCATCGGCATCGCCGAGCGCAACGACCGTCTCGCCACCCCGCAGGGGGTGATCGAGGCCGCCGACCGCGCGCTCTACCGCGCCAAGGACAAAGGCCGCAACCGGGTGAGCCGATAGACGGCCGCCGTGCGCGACCGTCTATAATCGGCGCGCCGGTTGAAGCGCGGCGGCCGTCGGGAATGGCTGAAGAACCTGCCCATCCTCCATGAACATCCCGCTGTCGAAGCAATCTTGGTTCAGCGCCGCGCTTGCGTGGTATTTCGTGACCGTCTGGGGCTCGGGCTTCATCGCCACCAAGATCGGCCTCCAGTACGCGCCGCCCTTCACTTTCCTGACGCTGCGCTTCCTGTTCGGGCTGGCGTGCCTCCTGCCGATCGTGCTCATCACGCAGCCGCGCTTCCCCGGCTCGCGCGCCGAACTCGGCCACGTCGTCGTCGCGGGGCTGCTGATGCACGCCGTTCATCTCGGCGGCAGCCATTACACGCAGTATCTCGGCATGTCCGCCGGGATCACCGCGCTGATCCTCTCGGCGCAGCCGCTGATCACCGCGCTCATCGCCGTGCGCTGGATGGGCGAGCGGCTCGCGCTCCGCCAGTGGGCGGGCGTGGCGATCGGCCTGGCGGGCGTCGCGCTCATCGTGTGGCACAAAGTGGACGTGCGGGAAGCCACCATCGGCAGTCTCGTCGCCGTCATGGTTGCGCTCGCGGGCGTCACGGCGGGCACGCTCTACCAGCGCATCTACTGCCCGCTGGTGGACCTGCGCAGCGCGACCTTCGTCCAGTTCATCGTGACGATAGCCGCGCTCGCGCCGCTCGCGTGGTGGGTCGAAGGGTTTGCCGTGAACTGGGCCTGGCCGATGGTCGGGTCCATCGCTTTCCTGGTAATCGGGGCTTCGATACTCGCGGTGAGCGCGCTGCACACCCTGATGCGCCGCGGCCAGGCCACCCGCGTCACCAGCCTCCTCTATCTCACGCCGATCTTCGCGGTAGCGCTGGAGCTGGCGATGTTCGGGGTGGTGCCAAGCGCGCTTGCGGTGGCCGGCATCGTCATCACCTGTTGCGGCGTGGCGCTGGTTGCGTGGCGGACGACGGCATCGGCCATGCAAACGCGATGCTCGCGCTTTCGGCCGGAGCGTTGGTGAACCTGGTGGTGCTGGCGGCGCGCAAGGTCGGTATACCGCGTCACGAGCCGGCTGCCGCTCACGAAGGAAAACGGCGCATCTCCGACCTGCTGCGCATCCCGGGTTTCAGGCTGGTGTTCATCGTGAGCGGCACGCTGTCCATGACTTGGGACCTGTTTGCGTTCGTCATGGCCCTGCTCTACGAGAAAGCGCCGGCGGGACGCGGCGCCGAGGTGCTGAGCGTGCGCACCTGGATCATCAACTTCTGCCAGACCAGCGTGCCGCTCGCCTCCGGCGCGCTCGGCGCCGCGCTCGGCATGTTGCCCGTATTCTGGGCGATGGGCGCGTCCCTCCTCGTCGCCGGCTGGTTCGCCACGCGCGCGAAGTAGGCGCTCCGCACAAAAAAACAGGGCCGCGTATCCGCGGCCCTGTTCTTGCGTGTTGCGTGATCAGCTCAGGTGCTTGCTGACCAGTTTGGTCATGTCGAACATCGACACCTGCGACTTGCCGCCGAACACGGTGCGCAGCTTGTCATCGCCATTGATCATTCGCCTGTTGACGCGGTCCTGCAGGCCGTTGCGCTTGATGTAGGCCCACAGTTTCTTGGTGACCTCGGTACGCGGCATCGGGCCGCCGCCGATCACCGCCGCGAGCGTCGAGCTCAGATTCATCGGCTTCATGAATGCGGCATTCGGCTTGCGCCCGCTCTTTTTCGCCTTCTTGGGTTTTTTGCTGCTTTTCTTTGCTTTCGCCATTGACTATCTCCCGTTGATTGCGCTGAAACAGCGCGGGTGGTTGGTAACGACTTCTAACCTTGAATTCGGCGAGTAGAGGATGCCAATGTCCAGCCAACCTTGCAAGGGTTTTTTGATGTTTTTCGCTCTGCGCCGAGCGCCGCGCGTCCGGTTCCTGGGCAGCGCAAACGGCCGCTGTGGATACTTTCCGCGTGGCCTGCCGCACGCATTTCAGACGGTTCCTGACGGCGCGCAACCGTCCCGCCGCGGCGTGAAGTCAAGGACTTATCCGCAGAAGTTCAAGTCTGGACGTGCCTCCTCCCTGCGGCGGAACTCTGACGTTTCGCTCGCTATTTCGCTCGCGCCATGCGGTGGAGGCCGCCGGGATGCGGTCGGAGGCTTCCGTCCGGGCCGCCCCCGTCGGGGGGACCCGACACCGGAGAAGAGGCGGCCTCGGCTCGCCAATCTCAATGCCGACATCGACACGTCGGCCGCTGAGCGCCGCTCCCGCAAACGGGCCTGCGGCTAACGAGTCGCGGCGCTACTTCTTTAGTTTTTCGAGGAAGTGCTTGCGGAATTTGGCGACTTTCGGCACAACCACGAACTGGCAGTACGGCTGGCGGGGATTGCGCGCAAAGTACTCCTGGTGGTAGCCCTCCGCCATGTAAAAGGCGGAGGCGGGCGCCACTTCGGTGACGATGGGGCCGTCCCACAGCTTCGCGGCATCGAGCCGCGCGATAACTTCCTCCGCGCCGGCCTTCTGCCGCGGCGTATGGTAGAAGATCGCCGAGCGGTACTGCGTGCCGGCGTCGTTGCCCTGCCGGTTCAGCGTGGTCGGATCGTGGATCACGAAGAACACTTCCAGCAGATCCTTGAACGACACCACCGCGGGATCGAAAGTGATGCGCACGACCTCGGCGTGCCCCGTATTGCCGCCGCAGACTTGCTCGTAGGTCGGGTTGGGCGAGCCCCCGCCCATGTAGCCCGACTCGACGGACTCCACGCCCTTCATCCCGTCGTACACCGCCTCGAGGCACCAGAAACAGCCGCCGGCGAGCGTGGCGGTTTCCCTGCCGGCGGGGACTGCAATCGCGGAATTCAAGCGCATCGCTCCTTATCGCGTTTGAGGCCCTAAGAGCCCCTAACATAATGAAACACGTGATGCGCTGTCACGATTTTGGCTCAGGGCGCGAAGCGAGCCGCCGCCCCTATCGGGAATATTGGCAAGGCGAGCGACAAAGCCATGGGCCAAAACTCGTGCCAGCCCCAGGTATATCCTTGAATAATCCGATGTCTACTCCGGGGTTGCGGCCAAAATCGGCGACGCGCCGAACCGTGGAGCAGGGGCCCCGCTTGCGGGGATGCGACCGGGTAGGCGTGTGTGAGGACCGCGCATTACGGCGCTCTCCTGTCCCGCTCCGGGGTCGCATCCAAGCACACAACGCTTGGAACCTGCTCCGCCCTGCGCG
>CAYYZZ010000194.1:0-5348 GCA_964476235.1 uncultured Streptomycetaceae bacterium
CCGGACGCCGATCTCGAGAAGGCGGCAAAAGGCGCGGTGGGCGGCATGAACTTCAGCTGGTGCGGGCAGTCCTGCGGCTCGACTTCGCGCCTGTTCGTGCACGAATCGGTGTACGACCGGGTGATGGAGGGGGTGATGAAACACATCAAGAACCACAAGCCCGGCATCCCCACCGAGATGGATACCACCATGGGCGCGATCGTGTCCCGGGCGCAGATGGAGAAAGTCCTCTCCTACATCGAGATCGGCAAGCAGGAAGGGGCGACGCTCGCTTACGGCGGGAAACGGCCGGACGATCCGAAGCTCGCCGGCGGGTTCTTCGTCGAGCCCACCGTGTTCACCAACGTCACCCAGAAGATGCGTATCGCGAACGAGGAGATCTTCGGCCCGGTGCTGTCGGTGCTCAAGTGGAAGGACGAGGAAACCCTGTTCGAGCAGGTCAACGCGGTCGAGTATGGCTTGACCGGATCGGTGTGGACGACGAGCCTCGCCAACGCGCACCGCGCCGCGAGCCGCATCGAGTCGGGCTTCATCTGGGTGAACGGCGCCGGCTCGCATTTCCTCGGCGTCTCCTTCGGCGGCTACAAGCAGTCGGGCATCGGCCGCGAGGAAAGCCACGAGGAACTGCTCTCGTTCACGCAGTCGAAGAACATCAACATCACCCTTTAGGATTTTGTCGGCCGTGGCTCGACAAAATCCTTACATATGAATCCCCTCGCCCCCGGTCACGGGGGAGAGGGATAGGGTGAGGGGGCAACTCTCGGTCATACTGTCAGGCACTTTAAGCGGGAGGGGACATGCGATTCATTTTCTGCTTTGTCGCGTTGATATGTGCCGGCGCCGGCCTGGCGCCGGCACAGGACTATCCCGCCCGCCCGGTGAGATTCGTGGTGCCGCTGCCGCCGGGCGGATCGCCGGACATCATGGCGCGCGCCATCGCGTCCGGGCTGTCGGGCGTCTGGCCGCAGCAGATCGTGGTGGACAACCGGCCGGGCGCGCACCACAACCTCGCGGCCGAGATCGTCGCCAAGAGCGCCCCCGACGGCCACACCTGGCTGCTCACCACCGACAACATCCTCGTGGTCAATCCGCATATCGAAAAAGTCCCGTTCGACCCGTTCAGGGACTTCACGCCGGTGACGCAGATCGCGCGGCTCCAGTTCCTGCTCGTGGTCCATCCCTCGGTGCCGGCGAAGTCGGTGCAGGAGCTGGTGGCGCTCGCCAAGACAAAACCGGGGGCGCTCAACTACGGGTCCTCCGGCAACGGCAGCCCGCAGCATCTCGGCACCGCGATGCTGCAGCATTTCGCCGGCATCCAGATGCACCACATCCCGTACAAGGGCGCTGCGCCGGCGATCAACGACCTTCTGCCCGGCCGCATCCAGGTGTGGATCGGCGCGGCGAACTCGCTGCTGCCGCACATCAAGGACGGGAGGCTGCGGATGCTCGCGGCTGCCGGGTCGAAGCGCTCCCCGCTCCTGCCCGATGCGCCGACGATCGCGGAGGCCGGCTACCCCGGCTATGCGCTCGACATCTGGTTGAGCGTGACGATGCCGGCGAAGGCGCCGCAAGCGGTCGTCGCCAAGGTCAACGCGGACATCGCCAGGGTGCTGAATGCGCCGGAGGTCAAGGCGCGGCTCGCCCCGCTGGGCATCGAGGTGGTGACCGGCACGCCCCAGGCGCTGGCGCAGTTGATCCGCGACGACTACGCGCGCTGGGGCAAGATCATCAAGGCCGCCGGCATCAAGGGCGACTAGTTCAGCCGCGGTCGAAACGGCGGTACTGGATCGCTTCCGCTACGTGGGCAACAAGGACGCTTTCTGCGCCCACCAGATCCGCGATCGTGCGCGCGACCTTCAGGATGCGGTGATAGCCGCGCGCTGACAATCCCAACCTGCTGATCGCTTGCTTCAGCAACGTTGCGCCTTCTTTATCGGGCGCGCAGTATTGGTCGATTTCGCGCGTGGCGAGCCGGGCGTTCTCTTTTCCCTGTCGCTCGTTCATCCGCTCGCGCGCTTTCTGCACCCGCGCACGGACCGCGCTCGATGCCTCTCCACTACCTGCCCCAGCGAGATCTTCGGTTGGAACGTCGGGCACCTCGATTTGAATATCAATGCGATCAAGGAGCGGGCCGGAAATTTTTCTGCGGTAGCGGAGCACTTGATCGGGCGTGCACCGGCATCTGCCGGAGTAGTGACCCAAATAGCCGCACATGCAGGGGTTCATCGCCGCCACCAGCTGGAACTCGGCGGGAAACTCAGCCTGCCGCGCGGCGCGCGCGACGCTGATGCGCCCCGACTCGAGCGGCTCGCGCAGCACTTCCAGCACCTTGCGGTCGAATTCCGGCAGCTCGTCGAGGAACAGCACGCCGTGCTGCGCCATCGAGATCTCGCCCGGTCGCGGGTGGCTGCCGCCGCCCACCAGCGCCACCGCGGATGCGGTGTGGTGCGGGGCGCGGAACGGGCGCTTCGACCAGTTCGCGATGTCGAAACCGCCGCTGCCGAGCGATTGCATCGCCGCCGCGGCGAGCGCCTCGTCCCGCGTCATGGGCGGCAGGATTCCGGGCAGCCGTTCCGCCAGCATGGATTTGCCGGTGCCGGGCGGCCCCACCATGATCAGGCTGTGCCCGCCTGCGGCGGCAATCTCCAGCACCCGCTTGGCGTGCAACTGCCCTTTCACTTCCAGCAAGTCAGGATGGTGGCATACATTCAGCGCGGGCCGCCCGCTGCAACGCTCGAGCGGCGTTCGCCCCGCGAGATGGGCGCACACATCGAGCAGGCAGCGCGCCGGATAGACCGTCGCTTCCTCGACCAGCGCCGCTTCGCGCGCGTTCGGCTCCGGCAGCACGAAAGCGCGGTGGCTGCGCGCGGCCGAGAGCGCCATCGCCAGCGCGCCGCGGATCGGCCGCAGCTCCCCCGTCAGCGCCAGCTCCCCGGCGAATTCGCATCCGGCGAGCCGGTCGGCAGGCAGCTGCTCCGACGCGGCGAGAATGCCGAGCGCGATCGGCAGGTCGAAGCGACCCGATTCCTTGGGCAGGTCGGCGGGCGCCAGGTTGACTGTGATGCGCCGCGCCGGAAACTCGAAGCGCGCGTTCTGCAGCGCGGCGCGGACGCGATCCTTGGCCTCTTTCACCTCGGTCTCGGGCAGCCCGACGATGGTGAAACTCGGCAGGCCGTTGGCGAGGTGCGCCTCCACCGTGACCAGCGGCGCATCCATCCCCGCCAGCGCGCGGCTGTAGACGACAGCGAGCGACATAAAGCCAGGCTCAAGGTTCAAGAATCAAGGTTCAAGGATTCAGTCAATAACGCAGCAGCCGCTGCGACTGCCGACAGCGATCCGAGGAATAAATAAAAGAGAAGAAAATCAAAGCGTCCCGACGAGCGGACGCTCAACGCTGCTTGATGCTCGAACCCTAACTCTTGTGCCTTGTACCTTGTTCCTTGTCCCTGGCCTCAAGCTCAGCGAGCTTCGCCTCCAGCTCAGCCAGCTTCGCGCGGGTGCGCGCGAGCACTTCGCGCTGGACGTCGAATTCCTCGCGTGTCACCAGGTCGAGGCGGCTGAAGGCCGACTGCAACAGGACGCGAAGATTCTTCTCGATATCCGCCGCCGGGCTGCGGGCGAGGATCTCTTTCATCTTCCGGTCCATCTCTTCGAGCAATCGGGTATCGGCCATATTCACAACCGGCTAATGAGTCTGTTGCCATTTTCCTACACCCCATGTTTTCAGGTGCCTGAAAACATCACATAAGTGAAACAACTTGATTATGCAGCCGTCTCATCGATTGCCTTATCCGCTTGGCACAGAGTTGGTGCAATAGACTTATTCATGGCACCAAAGTAGTGCGGCCAATCCGGTGCGATGTCGAAGCTGATTATTTATCTACTTGTTTTTAAGCAATTAATTGCCTGGCACGATCCCTGCTCTTAACGCTTCCGCAATATTGCACATTCGTTAACGACGAAAGAGGTAACCCATGTTTAAGAAAACAGCAATGGCGGGACTGGTAGCAACCGCTCTCGGGTCAGGCCTGGCCCAGGCGCAAGCACCGGCAGCACCCGCTTCTCCACATACACTCACCGGTAACGTCGGACTGTACAGCCAGTACATCTTCCGCGGTTTGAAGCAAACCAATGGAGACCCGGCGATTCAAGGCGGGTTCGACTATAGCCACTCGAGCGGCTTTTACGCGGGCACCTGGGCATCGAACATCAGCTGGCTGCGCGACCCGGTAGCACCCGGCAATGCTTATAGCGGTGGCGGCCGCCTCGAGTGGGATTTCTACGGCGGCTACAAGTGGGCCCTGCCGAGCGATTTCACTCTTGACCTGGGCACGCTCTATTACTGGTACCCGGGCGATGCCAACGTGGCCGCAAACCCCCTGAACCCCAAGGCGGACACTTGGGAGGTTTACGCCGGGTTGAGCTGGAAGTGGCTCTCGGCCAAGTTCTCCTACAGCATCGACAACAAGACATTCGCCGTGCTGGATTCGAGCGGCACGTACTATTTCGACTTGACGGCAAGCTATCCAGTCCCGAACACGCCGGTCACGCTTATTGCCCACTACGGGATCCAGAAGTTCAAGGGACAGGACCCGCGGCTTCTCGGCGTAGCCAGCAACGATACCGCGTGCTCTTACGACGACTGGAAGCTCGGCGTCAACTATTCGCTGCCGAAGGACTTCACGATCGGGGTCTTCTACACCGATACGGGCGGTGCGAATAGCCTGTGTTACGGCACGCCCACCGATGTGCCGGCTGGCGTGTATCCCAAGAACATCTCCAAGGGCACGGGCACCGTCTTCATCTCGAAGACTTTCTAACGAAGCAACACGGGACCGGCCTAACGGCCGGTCCCCTTTCAACGGGGAAACCGAATGAAACTCGTCACTGCAATCATCAAGCCTTTCAAGCTTGACGAAGTGCGGGAAGCCTTGTCCGCCGTCGGCGTGACCGGCGTCACCGTCACCGAGGTCAAGGGATTCGGGCGGCAGAAGGGGCACACCGAGCTCTACCGCGGCGCCGAATACGTGGTGGACTTCCTGCCCAAGGTCAAGATCGAAGTCGCGATCAAGAGCGAAATGCTCGAGCAGGTGATCGAGGCCATCGAGAAAGCAGCCAATACCGGCAAGATCGGCGACGGCAAGGTGTTCGTCTCCGATCTGGAGCAAGCCATCCGCATCCGCACCGGCGAGACCGGCGCTGATGCGCTATAGGGAGAACAACATGAAGCGATTACTCACTATCCTCGCGCTGTTCGGCGCATTGAGCCTTGCCGTCATGCCGGCGGCGGCCCAGGACAAGCCCGCCGGGGCGCCCGCTGCCGCGGCACCGGCTGCGGCACCGGCTGC
>CAYYZZ010000195.1:0-5341 GCA_964476235.1 uncultured Streptomycetaceae bacterium
CCCCGCTGCGGCCGCGGCCGAAGTCGGCTCCACGTAAAGCCCTTTCTTCGCCAGCGCCGCGAGCGAGCGCACGATCTCGTCCTCGGTCACGGCCACGATGTCTCCGCCGGAGGCGCGCACCGGGGCGAGCACTTCGCGCATCCGCGTCGGCTTCGACGAGGCGATACCTTCCGCGATGGTCGGGCTCACCGGGGCCGGCACGAAATGCTCCACGCCCGCCCGGAATGCGGCGTAGTACGGCGCGCAGTTCGCCGCCTGCACGCCGTAGAGCCGGGGGGCGCGCACGATCTCCCCGTTGCGCAACAGTTCGGAATAGCCGCGGTCGCAGCCCAGCACGTTGGCGCCGTAGCCGACCGGGACCACCACGCTGTCGGGCGCGCGGAAACCGAGCTGCTCCCACAGCTCGTAAGCGAGCGTCTTGGTTCCTTCCGCGAAGAACGGCTGCCAGTTGTGGCTGGCGTAGAAAATGTCCCGGCTCATGGCGAGCGCCGCATCAGCCACGTCCTGGCGCGCCCCCTTGATGGTGACGACGTCTGCGCCGCACGCGGCGATCTGCGCGATCTTCGGGTACGATGCCGTCTCCGGCACGAGGATGCGGCAGCGCATGCCCGCTGCCGCGGCATAGGCGGATAGCGAGGCGCCGGCGTTGCCCGAGGAGTCCTCCAGGACGGATGTGACGCCGCGGCTCCTCAGATAGCTCACCATCACGGTCATGCCGCGGTCCTTGAAGGAACCGGTCGGCATCATGAACTCGAGCTTGAACAGGACCGGCATCCCGTCCCACTCGCCGGGAACGAGCGGAGTCCAGCCCTCGCCCAGGGTCACCGCGCTTGCCGCGTCCACCAGCAGCGCTTTCCGGTAGCGCCACAGCGAATTCACCGACGTGTCGATATCGCTGCGGGACAGGCCTGGGGCATCGCCCAGATTGACATGAGCGCCGGAGTCGCCCCGCCAGCGCGGCTCGTTCAAGGGATAGATGGCGCCTGTGCTGGAATCGATGTAATGCATGCGGGATCGCGCTGAAACGCCGGCCAGAGAGCGCCGATGACCACTGGACTGGATTGTATAGGGCCGGCCCGCACGCTCTCAAAGCCACACAACAAAAGGCAACAAAAAAGGCAGGGAAATCCCTGCCTTTCTCGTATTCAGCGCCCTCGGCGCCGATGAAGTAGACCTTACTTCTTTTCTGCCGTACCGGCCTTCTTCTCGTCCTGGCTCTTCTTCATTGCCTTGCCTTCGGTCTTCTTGGCTTCGCCCTTGGTCTTCTTGTCTTCGCCCTTGGACTTCTTGGCTTTGGCTTTGGCCTTCTTTTTCTCCGCCTTCGGGGTGTCGGCTTTGGCCGGAGCCGCCGGGGTGGCCTTGGTCGCCGGGGTGGCCTTAGCTGCATCGCCCTTGGCCGGGACCGCCGGGGTGGCCTTGGTCGCCGGGGCCGCCTTGGGGGCGTCCTTGGCCGGGGGGGTTTGCGCCGCAGCGCCGAAAGTCGTCGCCGCAAAAGCCGCGGCAATCAGGGTGGTCAACAGTTTGCTCATTTTGTTGCTCCTTTCCTCGAGTACGGGGTTGTTATAGCCGGAATCACGTCTCCGGTCAGGGCTATAACGTGCGAGCGGGCCGGCGGTTGACCTGAGGATTTTGTCGGGCTTGCCCGACGAAATCCTAATAATCACCCCAAGAGGCGCCCCCTGCAAAACTTCAAGGAAGCGCGAAACGCGAGTCCACCAGTGAAAGGTCCGTTTTCCCCCATTCCTGAGGCAGTTGATGTAAGGAATTGGCTGGACCCAAGTCCAGCCAATTCCTTTAGAATAACGCGCCCGCCCCACCCGGCGGCCGTATGCCATCCGATCAAACCACACGATTACCCAACGTCATGGACCTCAAACTTTCCGGCCGTACCGCACTGATTACCGGCGGCTCGCGTGGCATCGGCTTCGGTGTTGCGCAATCGCTCGCCGCCGAAGGCTGCCACCTGCACCTCACCTCGCGCAACGCCGCCGACCTCGACGCCGCTCGCGGCAAGATACTCGCCGCGCACAAGGTCAACGTCACCTGCCACGCGCTCGATCTCGGCGTAAGCGAGAACGCGCGCAAGCTCGGGCAGGCCTGCCGCGACGCCGACATCCTGGTGAACAATGCCGGCGCGATTCCCCAGGGCACGCTCACCGGGCTCGAGGAAAAAGCCTGGCGCGACTCGTGGGACCTCAAGGTGTTCGGCTTCATCAACGTCGCGCGGGAGATCTACGCGGCGATGTGCGAGCGCAAACGCGGCGTCATCATCAACATCATCGGTGGCGCCGGGGAGCGCCCCACCGCCGGCTACATTGCGGGCAGCATGGCGAACGCGAGCCTGATGGCGTTTTCGCGAGCCCTCGGCGCGGAGAGCCCCAATCACGGCGTGCGCGTCATCGGCCTGAATCCCAGCGCGACCGCGACCGACCGCGGGGTCAACCGCTGGCGTAATCAGGCGCAGAAGGACCTGGGTGATCCCGAGCGCTGGCGCGAACTGACCAAGGGCTTCCCGTTCGGCAGGCCGGCGAACGTGGAGGAGATCGCGGACGTCGTCGCGTTCCTCTGCTCCGACCGCGCCTCGTACGTGTCCGGCACCATCATCTCCGTCGACGGCGGTGCTGCCGCCCGGAAGTGAGCGCTATCGCGCCGCGCGTTCGTAGCGGCGCAGAACGATGCGCAGGCGGTCGCGAGTATGCGGCCGGATCTTGTGCGTCCACGGCGTCTCGGCCGCTTTCTTCCAGTCTGCGGAGGAGCACACCTCGGGCGAGGTGAGATGGTAGAGCGCGAGATAGCGATGATTGCCTTCGCTCACCGCGTTGTGGATACTGAAGCGGCGCGCGCTCAGGCACCCCGGTACTGCAGCCAGCGCCGGCACGTGCTCCTGGTTGTACCAGGCGTTGAAATCCCCTTCCGCCTCGGGTAGCGGGTTCATGGCGAAGAACAGCATTGCGCCCGCCCCCGTCGCCGGCGCCGCCTGATTTCCCGGAAGTGTCTGCTCCGCCTCGAATCGGCACACGCGCACGCATTTTCCCGTGACGCGCTTCGACCACGGCGAAAGATTCGCTCCCGCAATCTGCCGGTACGCCGGGCTCTGCAGCACGGCGAGCGACTCCAGGTCGTAGGTCGCGATCGAGATTTTCGGGTCCTCGACCCCGAGCCAGCGCTCGCAATTGATAAAGCCCGGCGTGCGCGCCCGCTCCGGGATGTGCTCGGTGTCGTACCAGTCGTTGAACTCGTCCTCGGCCACCGTGGAATAGTTGAATCCCGCGACTAGCAGTCCCATGCGTTTGTCGGCCATACGGCTCCTTCGTCAGTCGACCTGGACGCCCGCCGCCTTCACCACCGGCGCCCACTTGACGATCTCGGCGCGGATCAGCTCGCCAAACCTCTCCGGCGGTCCGCCGACCGGCTCGTAGCCGTTGTCCAGCATGCGCTTCTTCATGTCGGGCGCGGCGATGATGCGGTTGAATTCGGCATTCAGGCGCTTGATCACTTCGGAGGGCGTGCCTGCCGGCGCCAGCATGCCGTTCCACGACGTCGCTTCGTAGCCGTTCACGCCCGCCTCGGCGATGGTTGGCACCTCCGGCATGCCGGGCGCGCGCTTCGCGCCGGTCACCGCGAGCGCCCGCACCCTGCCGCTCTTCACGAAACCCACGATGGAGGCGGGCTCGCCCAGGATCATCGTGACCTCGCCCGAAATCAGCGCGACGGCCGCCGGTCCGCCGCCCTTATACGGCACGTGCACGAGCTTCGTCCCGGTCAGCTGGCCGAACAGCGCTCCCGTCAGATGGTTGAACGCCCCACTGCCGCTCGAGGCGTAGGTGAGCTCGCCGGGGCGGCCCTTCGCCAGTGTGACGAGGTCTTTCACGTTCTTCACGGGCAGTGACGGGTGGACGACCAGCACCTGCGGGACCGATGCGAGCTGGATGATGGGCGCGAAATCGCTCTCCTTGAACGGCATCTTGCGATAGATGCTGGGGTTGATCGCGTGGGTGCCGGAATAGGCGAACACGATGGTATAGCCGTCCGGCGGCGATTTGGCGGCAATCTCGGCGCCGATATTGCCGGCGGCGCCGCCGCGGTTGTCGATCACGATCTGCTGCTTGAGCGCTTCCGAGAGGTGCGGACTCAACATACGCGAGAGCACGTCCGCCCCGCCGCCGGGCGGCCACGGCACGATCCAGCGGATGGTCTTGGCGGGATAACCCTGCGCCTGCGCGAGCCCGGCCGCGAGCAGCGCGCCCAACAGCACCAACACACGTTGCGACCCAACGACAATCATGGCTTCCCTCCGGTCAGGGGACGATTTTCGCAGCGCGCAGTTGCTCGAAAATGTCCAGAAACATCCTTCCGCTGTCGACGGTCTCGGTGAATCCGTGGCCGCGCGCCTTGGACGCGTCGGAAATTATGTCCCATTCCGGCGCGAATACATAATTGCCGTAAGACCACAGCACGAGCGCCTGCAGCGCGTTCGAGCGCAGCCCGTGCTTGCGGATGATGGCCTGCCACACGCCGTCCTTGTCGGCCATGACGTCGGCGAGCTGGACGGGACGGGGCGGCCCCGCCTCCATGCCGAAATACGCGGCAAAACGCGGCCACAGGTCCGACCAGCTTGGGGCATCGCCGTTGACGATGTTGTACGCCTGGTTGGCGCAGCGCGGCTCGGTCGCCATCCACTCCAGCGCCCGGGCCAGCAACGGAAGCGCCGTGAATTGCGTGGCGACGCGAAAACTTTTCTCGGTTCCCGGGTAACCGAGCGGCAGGCCGAACTCACGCAGGATAGCTGCGTAGACCGCGATCAGCAGTCCTATGTTGCGCGGCTCACTCCACGACGCATCGCAAAACGAGTGCGGCCGCGACGTGCTGTAAGTCCAGCGCTTTCCGCGTTGCCGCTCGCGCAGATAATCCTCCTGCACGTAATAGAAGTTGGGCGCCGATGCGCGCGGGTCATCCTCGCGCGCCGGAACGGCCACGGGTCCGAGGTGGTGGCCGTAGTACTTGGTGCCGTGCACGGCGTGGACGTGGTGCAGGCCGGCGGCCGCCGGTTCGAGCGCTTCCACCAGATTGCTCAGCATCACTGCATTGGTGTCGACCGATTCGGCCACGCCCTCGGGATGATCGTAGCGCGCCGTGTAGAAAACGTGGGTGACGTTGTCGAGCGCCGCGAGCTTGTCGCGGCAATCGCCAGCGTCGGTCAAATCAACGCCGATCAACCGCACGGCGCCGCCCGTAACCGGCCTGCGGCAGAGGCCGATGACCTCCCAGCCGGACCGCTGGAGGTGCTCCGCGATGCGGCGCCCGATCAGGCCGGTGGCGCCGGCGATCAATGCAACCTGGC
>CAYYZZ010000196.1:0-5335 GCA_964476235.1 uncultured Streptomycetaceae bacterium
CGCCGAAAGTCTTGGCGATTTCCTGCATCTCCGGCACCCAGCGGTAGGCTTTGGGTGGCATCACGGCGATGTTCTTCACCTGCCAGTCGAACACGTCGTTGCGGGACTCGCGCAACTCCTTTTCCAGCGCCTGCTCGACGCCGAGCTTGCGCGCGGCCACGAGCAGCTCGACCGCCAGCGCGGTGGTGCCCTTGGTCATCGCGGCGTAGCACATCTTGACCCCAGAGGCGTCGCCGATGCGTTCCGACAGTACCCGCACCTGGAGATTGGGATGCTTGATTTGCTCGAACAGGTAGGCGTCGGGCCCCGACAGGTAGATGCGGGGCTTGTCCTTCTCCCCACGCGGCGGGGGCCCGATGATGCCGCCGTCGATGAACATGCCGCCCGCTTCGCGGATCATGTTGTCGGTCTCGCGCGCCGTCTGCGGAGACACCGCGTTGAGGTCGGCGAAGGCGATCTTCCGTCCCGTTTTTTTCATCGCGGCCGCAGCCTGCCGCGCCACGTTGAGGGCCTCGCCGGGGTTGATGACCGAAATGACCAGCTCGCACGTTGCGACGAGCTCCTCCATCGAGCCGCAATCATTGAGGCCCGCTGCCCGCGCGAGCGTTTTGGTGCGCTCGCTGCGCCCGTCGAGCGCGGCGTGGACGTTGAAGCCTGATTCCTTGAGCCGGCCGGCGATAGCCTGGCCCATGTCGCCCGGGCTGACGATGCCGACGTTTTGAATCTGCATGCGCATTCCTTTCGTTGAGCTTTTACGCGCGGGGTCGCGATAACGCTTACGCTAGTGCCGTTCCAGCTTGTATGACCCGCTCGGGGCAGTTTATCTGCCCGCGACGTGAGCGCAAGCGGGACCGATTCGATTACCCATGAATAGCTGGAACGGCACTAGAATACCGTTTTCCCGCCGCACCTGGCGGCAATCTTCGCCGCCGATGATTATCTACCTGATCCTTTTTCTGGGGATGCTCAACTGGATGAGCTTCATGAGCAGCCGCGTGCTCATGTCGCTCTACGCCATCCAGCTCGACGCTTCCCCGGCGGCGATCGGCGTGCTGATCGCGCTCTACGGGCTGGGACCGGTGCTGCTTTCGGTGCAGGCCGGCAAGGTCTGCGACCGTTCCGGGACCTACTGGCCGATCGTGATGGGGTCGGGCGGGCTCGCCGTGGGGTTCGTCATCCCCTGGTTATTTCCCGGTCTCGAGGTGCTGTACGTCTCGGCGCTGGTGATCGGCACTGCCCTGGTGTTCATCAACATCGCCATCCAGAACCTGGTCGCTTCGTTCGGCGACGCGGGAGACCGCACCCGCAACGTGAGCCTGCAGAGCCTGGCGGTCGCGCTCGGGGCGCTCCTTGGGCCGCTGCTCGTCGGCCTCTCGATCGACCACCGCGGCCACGTGCCGACGTTTCTCTACCTGACGCTGATCGTCGCCGCCTCGTGCGTGGCGTGGGTAGCCTGCCGCCGCATGATCCCGCACTCCGGCAGGGCGCCCAAGGCGGCGACGACGGGCGGCGTGCGCGACCTGCTGGGCCAGCCCAACCTGCGCCGCATCATCATCATGAGCGGGCTGGTGGTCGCCGGCGTCGATCTCTACACCTTCTACATGCCCATCTACGGGCATTCCATCGGCCTGTCGGCCACCATGATCGGCGTAATACTGGGCGCGCACGCCGCCGCGAACCTGGTGGTGCGTTCTTTCCTGCCGCAGCTGGTGCGCCGCTGGGGCGACGAGCGGGTGATGACGGCCTCCATGGTCCTCGCGGGCGTGACGTTCCTGCTGTTTCCGTTCGTGCACCAGATCGCGTTCCTGCTGCTGCTGTCGTTCGCATTGGGGCTCGTGCTCGGCGTCGGGCAGCCGCTCTCGCTGGTGATGACCTATAACCGCGCGCCGGCAGGCCGCACCGGGGAGGCCCTCGGGCTGCGCTTCACGGTCGTGAACCTGACCCACATAGTCATTCCGCTTGCGGCCGGAACGATCGGGGCGGCGCTCGGTGTGATCACCGTGTTCTTCGCCAATTCGGCGCTTATGCTGGGAGGCGGTTACGCCCACCACCGCGGGGTCCGGAAAGGGTGATATGGCCTTTGGGCTGATCGTCCTGATCGTGCTTCTGAACCACAGCTGCTTCAAAGGCGGCAAGGTCCTGATGTCGCTGTCCGCGATCGAGCTCGGCGCGAGTCCCGCCACGATCGGGGTGCTCTACGCGATGTACTCCGTGTTCCCCGTCGTCCTGTCGATGTATGCCGGAAAAATTTCCGATCGACACGGCTTCAGGCTGCCGGTGATGATCGGCTCGGGCGGCCTGCTCGTCGCGCTGCTGCTGCCGTATTTCTCCTCCAGCCTCGCGATGCTGTTCGTTTCGGCCTCGGTGACGGGCATGTGCTACATCTTTTACATCGTCGCGACCCAGCATCTCTTCGGCGCCATCGGGGAGGGGGCGGACCGGACCCGCAACTACAGCATCTTCGCCATCTGCGTCGGCGTGACGTCCCTGGTGGGCCCGATCGTCACCGGGTTCAGCATCGACAGCATTGGCCATCGCGCGACCTGGCTGCTGCTCGCGGCGTTTCCAGCGATCCCGTTTCTGGCGGTGTTGCTGTTCTCGGCGCGGCTGCCGCGGGCGCAGCCCCACGAGAGGCCAGCCGGTCGCCAGCGCGTGCTGGACCTGCTCGGCAATGCGCCGCTGCGCCGCGTGCTGTTGGCCACTGCCTTTCTCGAAACCGGGATGGAACTGTTCAATTTCCTGATGCCGATCTACGGGCACTCGATCGGCTTGTCCGCCTCGCAGATCGGGATCGTGATGGGATCGTTCGCGCTGGCCTTGATGGTGGTGCGCATATTGATGCCCCGGCTTGCCAGGCACTCGAGCGAGGAGCGGGTATTCAGCATCTCGCTGTTTGTCGCCGGGGCCGTCTCCGTCGTCTTTCCGTTCGTATCCAGTTTCGCGCCACTGCTCGTGACGTCGTTCGTGCTGGGGCTGGGGTTCGGTTGCGGCGCGCCGCTCTCGATGGTGTTGTCCTACAACCGGGCGCCGGCCGGGCGTTCGGGAGAAGCGATCGGGCTGCGCCAGACCGTGAACAAGGGCATCGAGGCGTCGGTACCGGCCATCTTCGGTTTCATCAGCGCTGCTTTCGGCGTCGTGCCGGTTTACTGGATCGGCGCGTTCCTGCTTGGCTGCGGCGGCTGGCTGATGCACGGCGATGCCCGCCGGCAGACCAAAACAGGATGACGAGATGCGAGTTACGAGATACGAGTTATGAACCACGAGATACGGGATATCCCTCATCTCGCATCTCGTATCCCGTATCGCGCATCTCGGGTCGCGTATCAGTCGTCGAAGGGCAACCCCACGTAGTTCTCGGCAAGCGCCGTCGCCGCGGCGCGCGAGCTGGCCAGGTAATCGAGCTCGGCGAGCTGCAGGCGGTTCCGCAACGCTCCTTCACCGGGAAAACGGTGCAGCAGGGAGGTCATCCACCAGGAGAAACGCTGCACCCGCCAGACACGCCGCAGGCAGGCCTCGGAATATCGCTCGAGCAGGTCGGTCCGGCCGCTCGCGTAGAAACCGGATAGCGCCCGCGCGAGGAGGCGGACGTCCGCGACGGCGAGATTGAGTCCCTTGGCCCCGGTCGGAGGAACGATGTGCGCCGCGTCCCCGGCAAGGAACAGCTTTCCATGCTGCATCGGCTCCACGACGAAGCTGCGCATCCCGGTGATGCCTTTCTGCAGCACCGGCCCTTCCTTGAGACCGGGCCCGCTCTTGCCGAGCCGCGCGTGCAGTTCCGGCCAGATCCGGTTGTCGGGCCAGTTGGCGAGGTCCTCTTCCGGGCCGCACTGGAGGTAGAGGCGGGACAGTGAGGGAGAGCGCATGCTGAACAGGGCGAAGCCGCGCTCGTGGTGGGCGTAGATCAACTCGTGGGACGGGGGCGGCGACTCGGCGAGTATGCCTAGCCAGGCAAAAGGGTAGACCCGCTGGTGCGTGGTTAGCGCGCCGGCGGGTATGGCGGTCCGGCACACGCCATGGAAGCCGTCGCAACCGGCGATGAAATCGCAGGCGAGTTCCTCGTCCCTGCCTGCGTTGCGATAGCGTACGCGGGGCGCGGGCGTGTCGAAATCGCGCACGGCTACGTTATCGACCTCGAACAGGATCTGCCCGCCGGCGTCGAGCCGGGTCTGGACGAGGTCCTTGACGACTTCCTGCTGGGCGTAGACCGTGATCGCGCGCCCGCCGGTCAGCCCGCTGAAATCGATGCGATGGCTGCGCCCGCCGAAGTGCAGCGCGATCCCGTGATGGACAAGACCCTCCCGCTTGAGCCTTGCCCCGACGCCCGACTCGACCAGCAGGTCGACCGTGCCTTGCTCGAGCACGCCGGCCCGTATCCGCTGCTCCACGTGCTTGCGGCTCTGGATTTCGAGCACCACCGAATCGATGCCCCGCAGGTGCAGGAGGTGCGACAACAGCAGGCCGGCCGGGCCCGCCCCGATGATCGCGACCTGGGTACGCAGGGTGGGCATCGATTAACCGGGCCTTCGGACGGAATGAGTGACCGATAATAATCCGTATGGGACGGACGGGCGAGAAGCGGGGGTTTTCGCGCCGCGTCCTTGATCTGCGTCAACAGCGGCGGGCGATCTGGGTTTAAAATGCGCCGCAGCCCCAGTCGAGGAACAGACATGATGAAGATCCGCAAGCCGCCTGCCGGCGCGCAGCCAAACCAGCCTCACGCGGCCTACAAGAGCACGCTCGAGCGGGCGCCCCGGCAGCCCGCGATCCCGTTGCCGCAGGGCGCCACGGAGCTATCCGGGCCGCGCTTCGACCGCACGCTGCTCTACCCGTATCACGACGATCTCACCAAGCAGACCGATGGCGAGCCGCTCGGCGAGCGCATCATCGTCACGGGCAGGGTGCTCGACGAAAACGGCGATCCGCTCCCGAATACGCTGGTCGAGGTCTGGCAATGCAACGCCGCCGGCCGCTACCACCACGACGTCGACCAGCACGATGCGCCGCTCGATCCGCATTTTCGCGGGGGAGGGCGGGTCATGACCGATGGCGAGGGCCGCTACCGGTTCACCACCATCAAGCCCGGTGCCTACCCGTGGCGCAATCATCCGAATGCCTGGCGTCCGGCGCACATCCATTTCTCGGTTTTCGGCCGCACCATGCTCGAGCGCCTGATCACGCAGATGTACTTTCCGGGCGACCCGCTGCTCGGCTACGACCCGATCTTCAACTCCGTGCCCTCGGAGCGGGCGCGCGAGCGGATGATCGCGCACTTCGATCTCGAAGTGACGAAGCCCGAATGGGCGCTCGGCTACCACTGGGACATCGTGCTGCGCGG
>CAYYZZ010000197.1:0-5316 GCA_964476235.1 uncultured Streptomycetaceae bacterium
AATTGCCCGTGCGGCTTGATCCTATAACCGTGAGCATTGGCTTTCAGCCAGGCTCAGGTGAATAAGGGTTTGCCAAGATACAATCGACTTACTTTACTTCTTCCTATTACGGGCGTTTGCCGACAGCCGGTGGCTGAAAGCGAGCGCTCAACAAGCTACGTCTGACGACAATGGCGAGTTGGTCCCACCCCTTCCCATTCCGAACAGGGCCGTGAAACGACTCAGCGCCGATGATAGTACGGTGTATTCCGTGCGAAAGTAGGACATCGTCAGGCACCCACAAAAACAAAAAGCCCCGCCTCAAATTGAGGTGGGGCTTTTGTTTTTGTAAGGTTCCTCTGACCATGTCCTACTTTCGGGACGACAACACGCCGGTACTCATTCAATGGCGCAGCGTAGTGGAGCCTTCCTTTTTTCCGGCGTGTTGCGGCGTAGGCTAACTTGGGGGTCCGCTTGGTGGGCCGCAAGTTAAGGCGCGAAGCGCCGGCCGGAGCCAAAGTAGGACATCGTCAGGCACCCACAAAAACAAAAAGCCCCACCCGCTGCCGGATCGGGGCTTTTGTTTTTTGTATGACCGACGCTCAATCCCCTTCCACCGCCGGATCCGGTATGTGGGTGAACGCAATCCGCATCGGCGCGGCCCTTAGCGCCCGGTGGGCGCCGCCGAAATAGGCTGCGTTCTTGCCGTAGCGCGAATTGAGCCGGTCCATCGCGGCATTGAGCCGATCGCGTATCTCGAGGTCATCGAACAATGACCGTGATTGATCGGACCGCTCGTGAAGGTCGAGCAGGGTGATGCCGACCTTCATCGGAGCGGCCTTTATCTCGACCGGGTAGCCCGCCCATAGGGCTTTTAGCGCTTCCAGCAGCCGCAATGTGTCCTGGGTCGATTCGAGCCGGGCGTGTTTTCCCCAGGAAGAGCCATCCAGCCGCCTGACGTGAACGTGCAAGGCTCCCGCGATCATGCCGTAACTCCTCAGCCGCGTGGCGGCTTTCTGCAGCAGGCGATGCAGCACCGAGCAGGCTGCCCGGTGCGAGCGCAGCGCCGGCGGCAGAACGTGGGAGTGTCCTATGCTGGCTCGTTCCGATGGAAGTTCCGGGACCCATTCGCCGCGCAGCCTGGCGTGCATGAGTTCGCCGCCGATCCCGCCCCATGATTCCCGCAGTTCGGGCATGCTCGCTTTGCACAGCGCCTCGACGCTCGTGATGCCGCGCGCCCCGAGGCGCTGCTCCATCTTCCGGCCGATGCCGCACAGATCGCGCAGCTCCAATCCGAACAGCCGATCCGGAAGATCTTTTTCCTCGATCACCGTCAGGCCGTCCGGCTTTTGCAATTCGGTGGCTGTCTTGGCGAGAAACACATTGGGTGCGATCCCGATCGAGCAGCGCAATTCCGCACCCACTTTTTCCGAAATGGTGCGCTTGATTTCCCGTGCCAGGGCCGTCGCCCGGTCGCGCTCCTGCTCGCGTTCTGGCAGCTCGCAGTACATTTCGTCGATCGACAGCACTTTCTCCACGGGGAGGCATGATTCGACAGCCTCCACCAGACGGTGGTGATAGTCGACGTAAACCGCCGGTTGTGCTTCCACCAGCTGAATGCCCGGGCACAGGCGTTTTGCTTCCCGCACGAGGGTTCCCGTCTTGATCCCGAACTTTCTCGCTTCATAACTCGCGGCGATGCAGCAGGTGGTATCGGCGATCACCGGCAACACCGCCACCGGCCGGCCGCGCAGCTCGGAATGGCGCTGCTGCTCCACCGAGGCGAAATAGGAATTGAAATCTACGTAGAGCGCGCGTAATGGCATGGATCAGAGATGCCGCCTGGACGGGGTAGCTGGTTTCGCCAGAGGAGGACGCTTTTTCAACCCTTATTGTGCGGAGTTTCCAGGCGGGCTCCAAATTTTGCCCAAGGTTTTCCGAATTAAACCCCAAAACAAGGGGTTGTCCAGTGGGGGCGACTGGGAAATTTACCGGGGAAAGTTGTCCAACCTATTGGATTTGAGCGGGATTTTTGTTACACTCTGCACCCCTGATTCTGGGGGACGAAAGTGGGCTGGCCAAGCCCATTTTTTGTTTGTAGAGCGGATTCGCGATGGATTTGAACGGGTTATTGGAGACGACACTGGGCGGCATGGGTTACGAATTGGTCGGCGTGGAGCGGCCTGCCAAGGGGCGGCTGTTGCGTATTTACATCGACAAGCCAGGCGGCATCACCGTGGATGATTGTGCCGCGGTAAGTCACCAAGTGGGCCGGGTGCTGGCGGTGGAGAACGTGAATTACGACCGGCTGGAGGTGTCGTCGCCGGGACTGGACCGGTTGTTGAAAGGCGAGCGGGATTTCGCGCGCTTTACCGGGCAGAGGGTGCGCGTCAAGGCACGCGTTCCGGTGGAAGGGCAGCGCAACTTCGTTGGCGTGGTGCGCGAGGCCGGCGCGGGCCGCTTGCAGCTCGAAGTGGACGGCAGGTCGCTGTCACTCGAGATCGGTAACGTGGAAACGGCGCGCCTGGTGCCGGACTTATAGCGGGAGATTGGAATGAGCCGTGAAATTCTGTTGCTGGTGGACGCCCTGGGGCGGGAAAAGAACGTCAACAAGGAGATCGTGTTCGGTGCGCTCGAGCTCGCGCTCGCGTCAGCCACCAAGAAGCGTTTCCACGAGGACGTTGATGTGCGCGCGTCGGTGGACCGCACGACGGGTGAGTTCTCGTTTTTCCGCCGCTGGCAGGTGATGAACGATGGAGAAGTCATCGAGGAACCCGCGCGCCAGATCGCGTTGAGCGAGGCCAGGAAAGAGAACCCCGAAATCCAGGCGGCTGAGCACATCGAAAAGCCGCTGGGTGCCCTGGAAGTGGGTCGTATCGGCGCACAGACGGCGAAGCAGGTCATCCTGCAGAAAATCCGCGACGCGGAGCGCGAGCAGATACTCAATGATTTCCTCGCGCGTAAAGAGCATCTTGTCACCGGCGTGATCAAGCGCATGGAGCGCGGCAACGCGATCATCGAATCCGGGCGGCTGGAGGCCGTACTGCCGCGCGACCAGATGATCCCCAAGGAAAACCTGCGCGTTGGCGATCGCGCGCGGGCCTACGTGTGGAAGATCGACCGCTCGGCCCGGGGCCCCCAGCTCGTGCTCTCCCGCACCGCCCCCGAGTTCATCACCAGGCTGTTCGAGCTCGAGGTGCCCGAGCTCGAGGACGGGCTGCTCGAGATCAAGGCGGCGGCCAGGGATCCCGGCTCGCGCGCGAAAATCGCAGTGCACTCCAATGACCGCCGGATCGACCCGATCGGCACTTGCGTCGGCATGCGCGGTTCGCGCGTCCAGGCCGTGACCTCGGAGCTTGCCGGCGAGCGCGTCGATATCATCCTGTGGGCCGAGGATCCGGCGCAGTTCGTGATCAACGCGCTGGCCCCGGCCGAGGTGAGCAAGATCAAGGTGGACGAGGAAGCGCACAGCATGGACATCGTGGTGGACGAGGAAAACCTCGCTCAGGCGATCGGGCGCACCGGCCAGAATGTGCGGCTCGCGAGCGAGCTCACTGGCTGGGAGCTCAACCTCATGACGCTGGAGGATTCCCAGAAGAAGAGCGAGGAAGAGGCAATGCGTGTCAAGACGATGTTCATGGACAAACTCGACGTCGACGAGGAGGTCGCGGACATCCTGGTCCAGGAAGGCTTCAATACCCTCGAGGAGGTCGCCTACGTCCCGATCAGCGAGATGCAGGAGATCGAGTCGTTCGACGAGGCCACCGTGAACGAGTTGAGAAGCCGCGCCCGCAACGCGCTGCTGACCCAGGCAATCGTCAGCGAGGAGCAGGTCGAGCACGATATCGAGGACCTGATGAAAGTCGAGGGCATGGATAACGACACCGCGCGCCTGCTCGCCTCCAAAGGCGTGGCCACGCAGGAGGCGCTCGCTGATTTCGCCACCGACGACCTGGTCGAGTTGACGGGGTTCAATGAAGAGCGCGCCAAGCAGCTGATCATGGCTGCTCGCGCCCCCTGGTTTGCCGAAGCCGCCGCTTCCTGAGGCCCACTAACCGATGGCGCAGATCAACGTCACCCAATTCGCCCAGCAGCTGGGACTGCCGCCAGCGCTGCTCATCGAGCAGCTGCAGGCCGCCGGCGTGAACAAGGCCCTCGCGGAGGATACCCCGCTCACCGAGAGGGACAAGACCCAGCTGCTCGAGCATTTACGCAAGTCGCACGGCGCGGGCGAGGCGAAGCAGAAGATCACGCTCACACGGCGGCAAACCACCGAGATCAAGAAGTCCGATGGCCTCGGGAAGTCGCGCACCATCCAGATCGAGGTGCGCAAGAAACGGGTGCTGGTGAAGCGCGAAGCGGTCGAGCCTGATGGAGCGGTTGCCGAGCCGGCCAAGCCCGTGCTCGATGCCGAGCAGATCGCATTGCGCGAAGCCGAAGCCAGGCAGCAGGCGGAGCTTGCCTCTCGGCAGGCGGAAGACGCGGAGAACAAGCGCCGCAAGAAGGAGGCCGACGCGGTTGTGGAGGCGGAGGCCAAGGCTACGGAGGAGACCAAGCCGGCGGCGGAAACCGCCTTGCCAGTCAGCGTCGGGGGCACGTTGCACAAGCCGACGGTCAAGCCGGAAGAAAAGGCGCAGAAAGCCGAGAAGAAGGCCAAGAAGCAGCAGGTCAAGGAAGTCGTCTGGAAGGACGACACGGTCAAGCGCCGCAGCATCAAGACGCGCGGTGACGCGACCGGCGGACTGGGCTGGCGTGCGCGCAAGGCGCGCACCAGCCATGCCACCCATGCGGATGAAGGCGAGGCGCAGCGCACGTTCGCAGCGCCCACCGAGCCCATCGTGCGGGAAGTGACGGTCCCGGAAACCATCACCGTCGCCGATCTGGCGCACAAGATGTCAGTCAAGGCTGCCGAGGTCATCAAGGTGCTGATGAAGCTCGGCACCATGGTCACCATCAACCAGGTGCTGGATCAGGACACCGCGATGATCGTGATCGAGGAGGTGGGTCACGTTGCCAAGCGCGCCAAGCTCGACGAGCCGGATGCCTTCCTCGCGGAGGAGCAGCAGGCGCCTTCCGAAATCAAGCTCGAGCCGCGTGCCCCGGTGGTTACGGTAATGGGCCATGTGGACCACGGCAAAACATCGTTGCTCGACACCATACGCCGCACGAAGGTCGCGAGCGGCGAGGCGGGCGGGATCACGCAGCACATCGGTGCGTACCACGTGAATACGCCCAAGGGCATGGTCACCTTCCTCGACACGCCGGGCCATGAGGCGTTCACGGCGATGCGCGCGCGCGGCGCCAAGGTGACCGACATCGTGATCCTGGTGGTTGCCG
>CAYYZZ010000198.1:0-1586 GCA_964476235.1 uncultured Streptomycetaceae bacterium
GCGAAGAACAGAAGCCGTAAGAAGCAGCGGGAGCCGGTCGCACCATGCCGCCGCCGGGTAGCAGTCGGGTTGATTCCCCGGCAACATCCAATCCGCCCCGCATTTATCAGTAGTTGATGTCCTTGAGATACGCGCGCAGGGTCGCTGCAAGTTCCCGCGGCCGGCGGCAGGCTCACCGGCGACACGCTCGGCACGGTGCTGCGGTCTGGGCGCCCGCTTCTGGCCGCATCGCGACTAGGCGGTAATTAAACCTTAGGGTCAGACTCGAATTCCGTTCGAGAAATATCGACTACCGCTCCCGACCCGCTTCGTGCGCCACCTTCTGTATCGGCGAGAACAAGTATTCGAGTACCGTGCGCGTGCCGAGGTGGATCTCGGCGTTGACCTGCATGCCGGGGACGAGCTTGTGGCGCCACGCTTTGAACTAACCCCGAATTCCAAAGCAAAACGGCCCCGAAGGGCCGCCTTGTTCTGTCCGCTGCGTCAGGTGTTACGCGCGGGGCTCACCCTGCTCGTTGACGGTCACTGTGGGTCCGGGGGGAGTGGTCATCTGTATGCGATGCTCCTGGCCCCGGAAGTTGTAAGTGACATCCCAGTAGTCGGGTCGGGCTTGGCTGGGTACGTTTTCGCAACGCTGCACGTCTCGGGTTTGCGCCTCCTGTCCACCGCCGATGCGACCGACGTTGGCGCCCACCGCGGCCCCTGCGACAGCGCCACCGACAGTGGCGATATCTTTACCGCGTCCGCCGCCGACCTGGTGACCGAGAATGCCGCCAATGACGGCGCCGACAACCGCCCCTGGAATGCTGAGTTTGGCCTTTTCCTGGGGAACCTGTTCCTGTTCGATCCAGCATCGCTGCTGGGGTGTTCCGACTACTGCGCGCACGGAAGTGACGTTCGCCTGGTACAGGCGCTCGCCTCGCTGTCGGCGGTTGTCGTAGACCGGGACCGGATCGGGCGCGTAACGATTGTCATCGACGTTCGCGGTTCTGCTCACGGGCCGCACCGATGAAACGCGGTCGTTCAACCCCATCGTGGCCAGCGACGAGTACCGGCCCGGCCGCAGGACGACGCAGCGCCCGCTGAACTTGACGCTTTCGCAAACCTCCCACCGGTCGCCGATAACCACGACCGACGAGGCGCGGTCATTGAAGCCAAAGCGCTCGAAATTGCCGACCCTCTTCTCCGTGGTGAAGGAGCGGCCTTCAAAACGTTCGCTTTCGTAAAAAGTGACCTGTGCGGCCCCACTGCTCTCTGCAACCGGAGCGGGCGCGTAACGACTGTTTGCGATCTGCGCATCCTTGCTCACGGCACGCACCGATGAAACGCGGTCGTTCAAGCCCATCGCGGCGAGCGACGGATACCGGCCCGGACGCAAGACAACACACCGGCCGCTGTACTGGGCCGATTCGCAAGCCTCCCACCGCTCGCCGGTAACCACGATCGACGAGGCGCGGTCATTGAAGCCAACGCTCTCGAAGTTTCGGACCCTTTGCGCCGTGGTGAAAGAGCGGCCCTCGAAGCCCTCACGTTCGTAAAAGGTGACCTCTGCCGCCGCTTGCGTGGAGATGGCCACTGCGGCCACC
>CAYYZZ010000198.1:1686-5314 GCA_964476235.1 uncultured Streptomycetaceae bacterium
GGTCCCTGGGGGTCAGACTCGACTTCCGTCCGAGAAATATCGACTACCGTTCCCGCCCCGCTTCGTGAGCGACCTTCTGGACCGGTGAGAGGAGATACTCGAGCACGCTGCGGGTGCCGAGGTGGATCTCGGCGCTGACCTGCATGCGGTCTCGCCCTAACCCACGTCTCTACCTGCATTCTCGCGAAGTCACGCATGCGCCACCGGGAGCTCATCCCATCGCGTTGTGTAAGCCGGCGTCATCTGCTCGCGCTTCATCGCCCAAGTATTGCGGCTGCCGGCCGATGCAATCTGAAGCGTTCCCCTTCCTGCCTGACGATTGACGCGGTCCATCACGCCCATAAGCCTTGAGCGGGCATCAGCTCGAGGCGCAGGGGTATATCCGTCGGCTTCTGCCTCGAAAAGCTGCAACTGCTGGACGGCGCTGGGCTGGATTTCGGTAAACATCACGCCAGCCTTAACGTAGCGGAACCCTTCCCGGTAGATGCGGCGCAGGCCAGACAAAGCGGCGCCGGTAAGACGGAGGGAGTCAGCCGTTGGCACCGGTAGCTTGACCGTTGCGGCGGGGTGATACTGGGGCTCACTGACGTTAAACGAGTTTGTCTGCAGGAACACTTGCAGTGTTGAGCAGACGCCCGCCTGACGGCGTAACTTCTCGGCCGCGCGGCAAGTGTATTGCGTTACAGCTTCCTCCAAGTCAACAAGGGATTTCGTTACCCGCCCGAAGGAGCGCGAGGAAACGATTTGCTTTCGGTCGGCGGTGACTTCCTCAAGCGCCATACAGGGGATTCCGCGGAGCTCGCGCGCGATGCGCTCCATTACGACCCCGAAGCGGTCACGGAGCAGCGCCAGATCGGCCGTCGCAAGGTCCCGCGCGGACCGGATCCCCATTGCCAGCAGCTTTGTTCCCCAGCGGTGCCCGATACCCCACACGCTGCCGGCCGGGAAAGTGGATAGGAGGTGTTCGAGTTGCGCCGGATGCAATCGGCTCCAATCGCACACCCCGTCATACTCGGGACGCTTCTTCGCGCAATGGTTGGCGAGCTTGGCGAGTGTCTTGGTGGGGGCGATCCCCACGCACGTCGGTATGCCCACCCATGTCCGCACGCGCCGGCGCATCGCCTGGCCATAGGCTTGCAGATTGAGATGCCGGAAGCCTGCAAGGTCAACAAAGCTCTCGTCTATCGAGTAGATTTCCTGCCGCGGGCTGAACTGGCCAATGACGGCCATCATGCGCTGCGACATGTCGCCGTAGAGGGTGTAGTTGCTGGAAAGGACGACTACTTTGTGCTTGCGGATGATGTCGCGCACCTTGAAAAGCGGCACGCCCATGCCGATGTCGAGCGCCCGGGCCTCGCTGGAGCGCGCCACCACGCAGCCGTCATTGTTGGAGAGCACCACGACCGGCCGCCCCTCGAGGCGGGGGTTGAACACCCGCTCGCAGGACACGTAGAAGTTATTGCCGTCTACGAGGGCAAAGATTTCAGCCGAAGGTGTGGACGACATGTTGCACCACACCCCACACCACCAGATCGCTTTCCGGCTTGATGAGTATTTCGGGATAGGCCTCGTTCGCGGCCAGCAGCTTTACCACGCCGCGGCGCCGGTAGAGGCGCTTCACGGTTAGCTCGCCGTTGACCACGGCCACTACGACGTCGCCGTGCCTGGGCTCGGCCGCCCGGTCCACGATTAACAGGCTGCCGTCATGGATGTTCGCGCCCGCCATTGAGTCCCCCTTCACCCGCAGGAAGAACGTGGCTTCCTTGTGCTTGACCAGGAATTCGTTGAGATCGAGGCGCGACTCAATGTAGTCGTCCGCCGGCGAGGGAAAGCCGGCGACTACCTTGCTGGCGTAGAGCGGGAAAAGCTGGACAGGAACAAGCTGGGCGGCGGCAATCGGTTTCATGCCGACACTGTATCACCGGGCTCAGGGCTGTTGGAGCGGTTCGGTAATCGCCAGGTCGTTGTTGCGGGGCGAATTGACGCGTGTGCTGACGCGATACGACGTCATTTCCCCGGCGGGATAAGGCTTTAGGATGTCCGCCAGGGCGGCCGGGTCGGTAATGGCGGGGTCCAGCCAGCGCTCATAGTCGGCCGGCTTCACGATCACCGGCATGCGGTTGTGGATCGGCGCCACCAGCTCGTTGGGCTCGCCGGTGAGGATGGTGAAGGTGGCGAGCTCGTCCGGCTTGCCCTCATGCCAGATTTCGTAGAGCCCGGCAAAGAAAAACGGCTCCCCGCTTTTCATGCGGATCAGGTGAGGCTGCTTGCCGCCCGGCGCCTGCTTCCACTCGTAGAAGCCATCGCAGGGCGCCAGGCAACGCTTGCTGCGCATTAATGGTGCAAAGAGCTTGCTGGTGGCCGCGGTTTCCTTGCGCGCATTGATCGGCCTGGGCCCCTCCTCCGGCGCTTTTGACCAGCGCGCGAGCAGCCCCCATACCACCGGCTCCAACCAGACGTTGCGGCCGTCCCGGCGGGCGATCCATACCGCGTTGGTGGGTGAAACGTTGTAGTTGGGAGCGATCGAGCGAGCGCCACGCTCACGGTCCGGGGTCAACCCGCCGGATGCCTCAAGCGCGTTCTCGTAGTCCATCTTGGAGCGGTAGAGTCCGTACCGGCCGCACATGGCGCGGATTCTACATCCTCCCCCGTCACGTTTCCGAGTCCAGCAATAAACCAGCTACCGCTCCCGCCCCGCTTCGTGAGCGATCTTCTGTACCGGCGAGAGAAGATACTCCAGCACGCTGCGGGTGCCGAGGTGGATCTCGGCGTTGACCTGCATGCCGGAGACAAGCACTAGCTGGCATCCGTCGTCTCCGAACCGACCGCTTTCACCCTAAGCGGCCATTTGAGTAGACGACAAGAACCACCAAGAACAAACCCCGCCGAAACGGGGTCTGTGTGAAACGGCGATCAGTCCACGTTTTGCGATTCCGCTTCCCGAATATGGTCGTCCCCGGCCTTCCTCCTCGACCTCTGGTTCGGGCGGGTCGTGAGCGGGATCAGCAGTCAATTTCCGAAAACGGCCGACGAGATCAGTTGCCTTTGTTGCGAAAGTACGAGTCCGGATTCAGATAAAACATTTCGGCTTCACGAACGTTCGTGATGACGGCGATGAATTCGTCACTTCCAACTCTGCCGCCTGGTCTGGGATTTTCCTCAATAACTACTGAACCACGCCGGCCGACGTCGTGGCGGAATTTCACCTGGAATCGTCTGCGCTTGTAGTGAAATCGCACAGAGTGCCTGGACCAGGAAGGCCACCAGTTTGAACCGATCAGCCTTTCGATTCCGAGAGCGATAAACCCTGTCCAGCTTGCCACTCGGCGGACATGGTGAGCATCTGCGTATGCCGTAAGCAGATAGCCAATAATGCCCTCAACTTTTCGATCCAGCGACACGCGCCGGGGCATTGCGATCATGATCAATCGTTGGACATGGTCTCTATCGGGCCCCATTGGGAACCTCGCTAAAGTCAGCTTCATCGCTCTGATCGTCTATTGAAGACTTTTACAGCCTTATGAGCTTGTAGGAAAAGGGGTCAAGTCTAGCATCGTAGCATCATCAATCCCTCTTCTCGCCCGCCTGCTTTCTGATTTTCCTGCCGGCCCGCACGATACGCCCCACG
>CAYYZZ010000199.1:0-4048 GCA_964476235.1 uncultured Streptomycetaceae bacterium
GATGATGCGTTGCGCTGCGTCGTCGTGCGCGGGGCGGGCGAGAAAGCGTTCGCCGCCGGCGCGGACATCGCGGAATTCGTCACGGAGCGCGCCGACTCGAGGCAGGCCAAGCCCTACGGCCACCTCATCCACGAGACCATGCAGGCGGTGGCGCGCTGCAAGCATCCGACGGTGGCGATGATCAAGGGCGCCTGCGTCGGCGGCGGGCTCGAGATCGCGGCGATGTGCGATTTCCGCGTGTGCGGGCAATCGAGCCGCTTCGGCATCCCGGTCAACAAGCTCGGCCTCACCATGGCCTACGGCGAGCTGATGGGACTGATCGCGCTCGCCGGGCGCGCGGTCGCGCTGGAAATCCTGCTCGAAGGCCGCGTGTTCGACGCCGACGAGGCTTACCGCAAAGGGTTGGTGAATCGCGTGGTGCCGGACGGAAAAGTGGAAGAAGAGTCCTACGCGCTCGCCCGCCGTATCGCGGAGGGCGCCCCGCTGGTCAACCGCTGGCACAAGCAGTTCATCGAACGCCTCTCCGTCACCGCGCAGCTCTCGCCCGGGGAATGGGACGAAGGCTTCGCCTGCTTCGACACGAAAGACTTCAAAGAGGGCGTTGCGGCGTTTCTGGAGAAAAGAAAGCCTCGATTCGAGGGACGGTGAAAGGCAGATTAACCACAGATCATCTGTGGTTCCATTTGCTTCGCCTCACCAACGCGAACGCACGGCCGCACCACCCCACGTCGGTATCACCTCGACCGACCGCCGCTCCGGCTTGCGGTGCGCGTCCCACAGCAGGCTGCCGACGCCGTAGCCGAGCAGCGAGCCGGCGACGGTGTCGGAGAACCAGTGCTTGCGGTCCGCGACGCGCCCGAAGTTGGTGAGCGCCGCGAGCCCGTAGAGCCACGGCATCTCGTACTCCTTCGCGATCGGCGTCACCGTCGCCCACATCAGCGTGGTGCGGTCGGACGGGAAGGACTTGTCGCTCAGCTTGCCGCTGAACGAATCGAAATCGTGGGTGTTCCGCGCCACGCCCGGCCGCAGCCGCCCGACAGCGTACTTGGCGGCGACGGAAATCGCCGCGCCGGTCAGGCCGCTCTGCACCGCGGTGAAGCCGGTGTCGGCCGCGCGGGCGTCGCCCCCCAGCGCCAGCAGGCCCGCGCCGGCGAACGCCGCGAACGGCAGCGCGTTGCCGAAGTCCGCCGTGGTCTCGACGGCCCGGTTCTTCCCGTGATCGCGCGCCCAGCGGTCCACCCGGCTGTCCGCCGTGGCCGAGAGCAGCACCGATCCCACGCCCAGCGCCACCGCCTTCCACGCCCGGTCGTCGCCGAGCGTCTGCCCCGAGTGGCGCAGGTCGCGGTCGAGGTCTTTCAGGAACGGCCGGTCGAACAGGGTGCGCTCGGGCGGGCCGCGGTGGTAGTCGTCGTCGCGGTCGCCGAACTGGGACAGCCCGTCGTGCGTGTGCGCGTCGATTATCAACGGTTTCTCCAGCATGCCGTAGAGATCGGCGGGTGAGCTCACCATCTGCCCGACGTCACGTGTCCACGGCGCGAGCCCGAGGAAGCTGCGCGCCTGCGTGTCCTTGGTGAGCAGCGTGTTGAGCGGGACGCGCAGGAAGATGCCCTTGTCGTGGTACGGGTTGTCCGGGGCGCCCGGCGACGTGATGTCGTTGCCGTTGGTGTAGGTGTAAAACGCCCCCACCTCGTAGCCCGAAGCGAAGCGCCGCTTGAGCTCGACGCGCACGCCTTCGTCCTTCGCCAGGAACCGCCCGGCGCGCGCCGTCGCGGTGATCCCCATCGGCATGCGGTAATGCAACGAGCCGATCGCGGTCACCGTGCTGTAATCGCGGAAGCCGAAGCCGCCGTCGAAGTCGCGCTGCTTCACCCAGTCCACCGCCAGGTCGGCGGCCCAGCGCGCGCCGGGCGACAGGTACAGCACCTGCCCGCCCGTGCCGGCGTACATCTCCTCGTAGTAGCCGCCGGACGCGCGCGCGTAAACCCGCTCCGCCGGCTGGTAGAACTGGTTCACCAGCAGGCGCGTCAGCTTGAAGCTGCCCCCGCGCTTGTATTCGGCGATATCGGAGCGCACGTGCGGCAGCGTGCTGTTGGAGGGCTGCGTCACGTCGCTCACGGTCTCGAGCAGGTTCCAGTTGACCGCGGCGGTGAAGAAGGTGGCGGGCGCGAGACGGTGGCTCAACGAGCCCTCGATGCCGACCTCGTACTTGAACGCGCCGCTGGGGTCGTTGAGGAAGACGTTCGCCGAAGGGCGCACCCGGATGCGGTTCAGCCCCAGGTCCTCGAATTTCAGGCTGATGAGGTCGCCCTGGTCGTCGCGCAGCACCCGGAACCCCGGCTGCTTCTCGTCGAAGCCCTTCAACATCTCGGTCATGTCCACCGACTGTTCGTCTTCGCCCGGCACCGCATAGTTGATGGCGACGTACGGCGCCAGCTCCCAGCGCGGCAACTGGCCGTTGAAATAGCGCTGCAGGCGCTCGAGCTCGAAGAAGCTGTAGGTGACGACCGGCAGGTCGGCCACGGTGTAAATGATCTTGATCTCGCGCGTGCCGATGGGCGAGAGCAGCAGGATCGTGCGCGCCGCGCGCCCGACCGCGCGGCTCACCTGCGAGATGCGGACGTTGGTGAGCGTGACCTCGAGGCGGTTGTGCACCTGCGCGATGCGGATGTTGCGGAAATCCTGGTCGGCGAGCGCCTGCACCAGGTGCCGGCGGTGCTCGTCGCTGTCGAGCCATTCCTTCAGGGTGGGCCGCGGCGTGACCTTCTCGTAGGGCGCGGGTTCGTCCACCTTGGGAATGAAGTCCTTGCGCCCGAGCGGAATCGAGAGGTAAGCCATGATCGCGGGATTCTCGCGCGTATAGGCGAGCTGCCCTGTGACCCAGCCCCACGTGTACTCCACGCCGACGCCCGGCTGCTTCTTGAGGCTCGCCGCGCCGGATTGCGCCGCGCCGGGGTCGCGGCTGTAGTCGTTGGCGTCGTACTCGGCGACGAACGCCCAGTTCTCCAGGCCCTTCGGGCGATAGCGCACGCCGCCGAACAGGCCGTCGATGCGCCGCCCGCCGTAGCCGAGAGTGAAATCGACATCGCCGAAGCGTTTGCTCGCCACCGCGTAGTAGGCGGGAAAAATCTTGGTGCCGATGACGTCCTGCACGCCGAGCGAGAACTGCGGCCAGCGCTCGCTCTCCTCGAACAATACGAATTTGCCATCGACCGATTTGTCCTTGAAGTCGCCATAATCTGTGTCAGGTCTGTTGGGGAAAGCCGGCACCCGCATAATCCGCGTGAAGCGCCCGGAAACCTCGAGCCGCGGCAGGATCGTCACGCTGCTCCAGATCGGCACGTACGGATCGGCGAAGGAATAGCCGAAGCGCAGCGTGCCGTCGGGGGCGATGCGGGCGTCGGGCATGTTGATGAGCCCGCTCTGCCCGGTGGTGCTCGCCGCCTGCCCCCACGCCTGCGCTGACCAGCCCAGCATGGCGAGGACTAACAGTCCACGACGAAACCACGGATCAATGCGGAATATGGAAAACAAAACAAACCTAAAAATCAAAAACAATGGAACCACAGATGAACACAGATAAACACAGATATAAAAGCCCGGTAAACCGTCGCGTTCATCCAGCGTTAATCAGCGTATACCCCGGGTGAGGTATCGGGCTCTTGTTTGAGTGCTTTTTTAGGGTTAATTAATGGTTTCTAAACAGGTTCATCTGCGAAGTCAAATCCGCTCTTGATGGAGGTTCCCACATGGAAATGATTGAATACCCGCCAGAGATTAATCAGATTACAGAGCGAGTAATCGGTTGCGTTCACCGTGTTAGCAATACACTTGGTTGCGGGTTTCTGGAGAAGGTGTATGAAAATGCTCTAGCCATTGAAATTCGGCAGAATAACCTGCGTGTTCAGCAGCAGCGCCCGATCAAAGTGCTATACAACAACACCCTGGTCGGAGAGTTCGCAGCAGACCTCCTGGTTGAAGATTGCGTGATCGTCGAACTGAAAGCGGTAAAAGCATTGGATGAAGTCCATTCCGCGCAATGCCTGAATTA
>CAYYZZ010000199.1:4148-5259 GCA_964476235.1 uncultured Streptomycetaceae bacterium
AAACAAAAAGGGCGGGAGTTCATCCCGCCCTTTTGCTGTTCAGCTTCTTCCCCGGATCACGGATCACGCCTCATCCGGCTAATGGTGCGTCGTCGCCGCCGGCGGCGGGTTATCGCTACTACCACCCAACACTGCTGCCGCGGCCGCTACCCCGGCCGCTATGCCTACTGCCACACCGGCCCCGATTCCACCCGCCCCGACAACGGGTCCGGCAGGTATCGGCCCGGGCACGGGCGCCGGCGTCGGCACGTTCGGAATCAGCGGCCCCGGAACGGTTCCGGCTGCGGCCACGATTCCGAGACTGTTCGCGCTCGCGACGGTAGCGGTTTGTCCCGCATTAACAATAGTCACGCCTGCGGCGTTCGTCAGGCTCACCGAGCCGGAGATCACCTGCACGAGAAGGGGGTTCACCAATTCGGCCAGGAACTCCGTGCCGCGGATGCCGATCGTTGCGATTGGCGTCGCCACCTTGAGCGCGTCGCGGTTCTTGGCGCTGACCACGCCCGTGATCATCCGCAAGCCGCCGCGCACCATGTTGAACAGCGCGTAGGACTGACTGGGCGACTTGGCGTTGTAGCTGTAGTTCTGAATCTGGAAGGAGGTGTTCTCCTTCAGCACCACCACCGTGCCATCCTCGAACTTGATGACGGCGAAGCTCCTGGCGCCGGTCGCGACGGTGGTGTTGCTCTCCAGGTTCATGTTCTTCTGCGCCGGCACGGGCTGGCCGGTACCCAGCGCCGCCGTCACGGTGCCCTGGAATTCGTAAATGTAGCCCACGGCGGCGAACACCAGGCCGCTCGCCGCAAAACTGGCGACGCCCAAAAGGACCGCCAGGAATCTTGTCATTCGTAACATTGCAACTCTCCCACTGTGTAAGGTTGAATCTTTTTATTCACTTCTTAACGCTATAAAAGGCCCCCGGGGGGCACGTCAACTAAACCGAGACGTGAATGCTAGCACGTTCGCCGCATAAAACCACGACATAGATCAAGTTTTCCGCACATCCCCCTTATAGCAAGGCTCTGTATATAAGAGGTTTTCAGCTCGCTGCTTGCCGGCCACCAGATCTGAACCGTGCATAATTATGTCTGGATCCGCTCTAATTTACTGT
>CAYYZZ010000200.1:0-5251 GCA_964476235.1 uncultured Streptomycetaceae bacterium
GCGCCAGATCCCACCACGCGGATTGAGGAAGGCGACGTGCTGGTGCTGCTCGGCGTCGAAGCGGACCTGGCGGCGGCCGAGATCAAATTGCTTCAGGGCTAGCGCCGTTCCGCGTTCGGCGTTTCCAGAACAGGCTCGCGGCGCCGTGGTCGAAACTTACCATGCCGTGCGCACCGGATACCGGGTAATCAACGGGTCGGGCGTCAGGATGGCCATGCTGTGGGCGATGGCCTGGCAGATAAGCATCCGATCGAACGGATCCTTATGATGGGCCGGCAGGCGCGTCAACTGAAGAATGGATGGTTCATCCAGCGCGAGATCGGAGATCCCGTGCATGGCCCGGTACTTCGGAATGAACCGTATCAGACGACGATCAATGCCGTGCTTCGCAAGTACATGCAGGCGCGGAAGCAGCGGGCCAGTTAAAGCCCGTTTAACAAGAGGATTGTCCCCTACTATGAAAGGAAAGGGGTGGCACGTCAGGGCCGGGGTGGTTAGAAGTCGCATGTTGCACCACCCCCGCCGTATTCACGGCGACCCCTCCTCGTCAAGGAGGGAGCAAAGCAGCTCGACGGGTTTATTTTGTCTGACGCTCTTAGCGTACTAGGTGCCGAAGAGGATCTCGCGGCGGCGGAGATCAAGTTGATGCAGGGTTAGCCCAGCGGAATGATGCGGGCCCCGCGCCCGGTGCGGAAAACAAAAAAGCCCGCGTCCGGCGGGCTTTTTTATTAGCAGAGAGGCTGGTTAGAAGAGCGTGGCGCCACCGCAGTTGGCCTGGGGCGTGGCTGACTGCCATGCGCCAGTCGCAATCACGAAGCAAATTCCTCCAGTGTTAACTGCGCCCCCGAAAGTCGAGAACCGAAATTGGCCGCCGGTACCCAGGCCATCATCTACTTTGCGGTCTACTTCGGCGAGTATGTCCGACGGGATGTTGTTGCCTGTTTTCAGGTTGTGCCGGGGGGTGGGAGCGGTATCCTGATATATGGCGTCAAAAATTAGCTGAACGTACGAGCCGTACGGATTTGTCGGCGTGCTGCCGGGCGCGTCTACCGCCGCGTAAACATAACTGCCGGTGATGAATCCTGCCTTGGACATATGTTCCCATGCCGAAATGGACTCCACGATGGCGCCGTTCAGCAGGATTTGACCGTTGCCATTGCCGGCCTGACAGGCACCGCAGCCAGGAATATTGGCCACGGCCCCGCTGTAATCGCCCGGCAATGCACGGTAGCGGTCGAGGAAGCCGAAGTAAGCTGCCTTGGCCCCGTCCTGGGTGGAGATCAGGTTGCGCACGCGCGCGGCGGTGATCAGTTCCTGGCCCTTGAGCACGCCGCCCAGCAGCAGGCCGATGATCACGAGCACGATCGCAATCTCGATCAGGGTGAAGCCGGCTTGTGGTTTACGCATGGTTCGAATCCTCCAATAAACTTCGGCGGATATTCAGCTCGCAAGATCTATGCCAATTAGAAAAGGGTTGCTTTGATTCAGGCGCAACCCTTCTCTTAAATGTGAATTATATCACGGTTGTTGTGATCTATCAAATTAACCCATTGTAATTAATACAACTTTCAGAAATAACGCGCCGTTGGGCATCTGCGCGTGATTTCTGTTTAGTGATTGAAAAATAAAGGAATGTTGTAAAAGTCGCTATTGGGGGTGTCGGGTTCCCGGCAGGAGCGACGATTTCCCGGCGGCCTTCAATTGCTCCAGTTTTTGCGTCAGGAAATGAATCTCCTTCGGCTCGGTGACTTCGCCGCTCGCGAGCAGACCGCCGAGGAGGATCGTGGCGGCTTCGAATTCGCCCAGGTCCTCGAGTATGAAGACGCGCATCTGGCGCGCCCACCCCGAGGCGAGCCGGGCCTCGCGCGCGATGGCCTCGGCGTAGGCCAGCGCGAGGCGCGCGTCGCCGAGGCGGTGCTTCGCCACGATCGCGCAGTGAGCAAGCCAGCGCCATCTCCGGTTGGGATCGAGGTCGAACTGCGCGCGCACGAAATCGCACATCCGGCGCTGCTTCGCCGGGTCCGGAACCTGGCTGTAGATCTGGGCCGCCATCAGCAACGGGTACTGGCCGGCCGGATCGAGCGCGAGGATCGCCGCCAGCCAGGCCGTGACCCGCGAGTAATCCAGCTTGAGAAACGGGATGCTCACGCCGGGCTGGTTGTCGAAGGCTTGCAGGTAAAGCGTCAGGAATTGAGCGAGCGCGATGGGCTCACCCATCGCGACCGCACGCAGAACGGCCGGCGCTGCCGGCTCGCCCAGCGCTTCCGCCCGCGCATTGGGCTTCGGCTGGAGCGCCTGCCATGCGACTTGCAGGCAGAACGCAATGACCAGCAAGGCCAGCACCGGCCGCGGCACGGTTCCGATCGTACGCTCCTCACCTGACTTCATTCCGTGATTCTCATGTTAAGAATTTTTGAGAGAACTTATCAAAAATTCTTCCGGTAGAAATCGAACATCGTCGCGGCGGCGAGCAGCGCGACATAGAGCGCGCTTTGCCCGGCGAGCTGGGCCATGACGGACCATGGCGCCTGTTCGTTGACGAGCCAGGCGGTCCGGGTCCAGGCATCGAATGACGGCACGACCAGCGACAGGGTTTCGACCAGGAATTGAACCACTTCGTGCGAGAGGGTGTCCGCGCCGGTCAGGGGATGGGCGCCCATCAACCGCATCGCCGTCAACGAGCGGGCAAGCAGGTAAAAAGCCAGCACCAGGCTCGCGGCGGGGGTCAGCTGGCCGATGGTGACGATACAGAACAGGGCAAACGCGACGACAATGCCGAGCTCGAATCCAAGGGAAACCATCCATTGCACCACCGCTTGCGGGGCGGCAAACCACGCGAGCGGCAAGGAGGCGGTCACTGCGATCAATGCCGCGATCGCCAGAAACCCGGACAGCTTGCCCAGGACGTAATGCGAGCGGGGCAGATCGAGCGCGAGCAGGACGTCGAGTCCCTTGTCGTTCAGCTCGCGCGTCACGCTGACCAGCACATAGAGCGCCGCGATGAACATGCAGGCGAGCCGCATGCTCGCCGCGTAGAACCCCGCCTGGAATCGCGCGCCTTCGGTGACCGTGATGGATTCGATGAAGAAGCTTGCCCCAAGCAGCCCGAGCAGGGCGGCCAGCACCAGCGCAGGGAAGCGGGTGCGCAGCGCCTCGAGCAGCGTGTAACGCGCTAGGGTCGCGATTCTGGAATCCATGCCACAATGTTATAAAGTTGGCAGTTGGCAGCCCTCAGTTGGCAGCCGACTGCAAACTGCCTACTTCAAACTGCAAACTGCAAACTGCAAACTATGATGTTGTGCCGACAGTATAGCGAAAGAGGCCGTCCACAAGGACGCGCGAGGAGCGCGCGGTGAGCACGGCCGCAGGCGCGCGCGGCCGGCTGGCTATGGCCCACCCCGAGTGGTGGCTCGGGCTGATGCTGCTCGCGCTGCACGCCTCGCTGGCCTGGGGAATCGCCGACTGGTGGCCGCGCGCCTTCCTGCTCGCGCACTTCGGGTTGTTCCTGCTGTGGCAGCCGGTGTGGCGCGGTGAAAATAACGTCGAGTCCCGCTACGCGTTCCTGGTGGTCATCGTCGGGTTTCTGCTGGCGGCGTGGACCAACTGGTGGCTGATGGCGGTGTGGCTCGCCGTGCTGTTCGGCCTGATCGGTGGCTCCGTTCCCGGTATTACCGAGCGCCGGCAGCGGCTGTCCTCGATGCTGGCCGCGCTCTACCTGCTCTCCATGCTGCTGATCTGGGTCGTGCCGCATCTTTTCCCCGGGCAGGCCATCGAGGATGCGCTGGTGCTGCTGGTGCAGTACGGCCTGCCGGTGCTGCCGATCGTCATCCTGATGATCCGGGTCGAGCCCGGCCGCACGGCGGCGCCGGTCGCGGTGGACCTTTTTTACAGCGTGATCCTGTTCCTGCTGGTGGTCGTGCTGGTGCTGGGCAGTTTCGTCGTCAAGCAATTGAGCCACGGCAATTACCCGCTGGCCCTGGCCCAGACGCTGTTCGCGATCGCGCTGCTGCTGGTCGCGCTGTCCTGGCTGTGGGACCCCCGCGGCGGATTCTCCGGCATCGGTCATTTCCTCTCGCGCTACCTGATGAGCCTGGGGTTGCCGTTCGAGCAATGGGTGAAGCGGCTGGCCGAGTTCGCGGAGCAGGAGACGCAGCCGCAGCGTTTTCTGACCCTGGCGCTCCAGCACATACTCGACCTGCCGTGGGTGACCGGCCTGGAATGGGAGGCGCGCCTCAGTCACGGAGAGCATGGCGTCAAGTCGGGCCACTCGGCCGAGTTCGGGTTCCAGGACCTGCGGTTGAAAATTTATACACGCTGGTCGCTGTCGCCGGCGGTGCTGCTGCATCTCAAGCTGCTCACGCAGATGGTCGGCCATTTCTACGATGCCAAGCGCCGCGAACAGGTCCAGCGCCAGAGCGCCTACACGCAGGCGATTTACGAAACCGGCGCACGGCTCACGCACGACGTGAAGAACCTGCTGCAATCGCTGCGCTCGCTGTGCGCCGCGGTGGAGACCAGCGGCCCCGGCGAGGCGCAGGCGCTTCAGACCCTGATACAGCGGCAACTGCCGCAGATCACCCAGCGCCTCAACGTGACGCTCGACAAGCTGCGCTCGCCGGAGCAGGTGGACGCCACCCGGGTGGACGCGGCGGTGTGGTGGGAAGGGCTGATCCAGCGCTACCACGGCCGCAACATCCAGTTCCAGGTGGACGGCGGACCCGTCAGGGATTTGAAGCTGCCTTCCGAGCTGTTCGACAGCGTGGCGGACAACCTGATCGAGAACGCGCTCAACAAGTCGGCGGGCGGCGCCCGGCTGCAGGTGCGGGTGACATTCTCGGCGGCGCGCGGCGGCACGCTCGCGGTGTGCGACAACGGCGCCGCGGTCGTGAAAAGCACGACGGAGCAGCTGTTCGAGGCGCCGGTCCAATCACAGACGGGGCTGGGCGTGGCGCTGTACCAGTCGGCGAAGCAGGCGAACCAGCTCGGCTACCGGCTCGCGCTCGCCGCCAACGAGCCGGGGACGGTGTGCTTCGTGCTGGCGCGGGCGGGCGAAGGCCCTTAGATAGTTGGCAGTTGGCAGCCGTCAGTTGGCAGCAACTGCAAACTGCATACTGCGAACTGCCCACTGCAAACTTGTTATTGACAGTTGGCAGCCGTCAGTTGGCAGTAACTGCCAAGGTCTGCTGCAAACTGCGAACTGCCCACTGCAAACTTGTTATTGACAGTTGGCAGCGACTGCAACCTGCAAACT
>CAYYZZ010000201.1:0-5249 GCA_964476235.1 uncultured Streptomycetaceae bacterium
ACGGCGACGAGCGCAAGAGCGAGATCGTCACCATGACCCAGGAGCTGTCCACCGAGGACCTGATCGCCGCCGAGGACGTGGTGGTGACGCTCTCCCACGGCGGCTACATGAAGTGCCAGCCGGTGGCGGATTACCGCGCGCAGAGGCGCGGCGGGCGTGGCAGGCAGGCGACCGCGACGAAGGAGGACGATTTCGTCGAGAATCTGTTCATCGCCAACACCCACGACTACATCCTGTGCTTCTCCAATCGCGGGCGCGTCTACTGGCTCAAGGTATACGAAGTGCCTCAGGGCAGCCGTTCATCGCGCGGCAAGCCGATCGTGAACCTGGTGCCGCTGATGGAGCACGAGAAGATCACGGCGGCGCTGCCGGTCTCGCAATTCGACGACGAGCATTTCGTGTTCATGGCCACCGCGATGGGCACGGTCAAGAAGACCGCGTTGTCGGCGTTCTCGCGCCCGATGGCCAAGGGCATCATCGCGGTGACCCTCGACGACGGCGATTACCTGATCGGGGTCTCGCTGACCGACGGCAAGCAGGACGTCATGCTGTTCTCCGACGAGGGCAAGGCGGTGCGCTTCGCGGAGGACGAAGTGCGCGCAATGGGCCGCAGCGCGGCGGGCGTGCGCGGCATGAAGCTCGCCAAGGACCAGCACGTCGTGTCGCTGCTCATCTCGAGCGACGAAAAGCTTTCTGTGCTGACGGCCACCGAGAACGGCTACGGCAAGCGCACGCTGGTCGCCGAGTACACCCGGCATGGGCGCGGCACCCAGGGAATCATCGCGATCGATTGCAGCGAGCGCAACGGCAAGCTCCTGGCCGCGCAGCTGGTGGCGCCGGAAGACGAGATCATGCTGATCACCACCGGCGGCGTGCTGATCCGCACGCGCGTCTCCGAAGTGCGCGAGATGGGGCGTTCCACCCAGGGCGTGCGGCTCATCAACCTCGACGAGGGCGAGAAGCTGGCCGGTCTGCAGAAGATCGTCGAGTCCGACGAGAATGGCGAGGAGCTGGGAGTGAAGGGCGAGGGGTAAATCCTGTTTCCCGGTCTTTTGCCCCGCTGCTCACACCCCGCACCTCATTCAAATAACGGCGTTTTTTCTGACTACATTCCCGGAATCGAAGCGAAGATAATGGCAAGGGTATTCAATTTCGGGGCGGGCCCGGCGACATTGCCGGAGCCGGTGCTCAAACAGGCGGCGGCGGAAATGCTCGACTGGCACGGCAGCGGCATGTCCGTGATGGAGATGAGCCACCGCGGCAAGGAATTCATCGCCATCCACGCCCAGGCGGAGGCCGACCTGCGCGAGCTGCTGGCGATTCCGAAGAACTACAAGGTGCTGTTCATGCAGGGCGGCGCGGCGGCGCAATTCTCGCTCGTGCCGATGAACCTGCTGCGGGGCAAGAACGCCGCCGACTACGTGGCGAGCGGGTACTGGTCGAAGAAGGCGATCTCGGAAGCCAAGCGCTATTGCAAGGTCAACGTCGCCGCGAGCACGGAGGACGCCAAGTTCACCTGCACGCCGAAGCAGGCGGGCTGGAAGCTCGATCCAGGCGCGGCGTACGTCCACATCACCACCAATGAGACCATCGAGGGCGTCGAGTGGCACTGGATACCCGATACCGGCGGCGTGCCGCTGGTGACGGATGCCTCCTCGCACATACTTTCGCGCCCGCTTGACGTCGGCCGCTTCGGGCTGATCTACGCCGGCGCCCAGAAAAACATCGGGCCGGCGGGGCTCACCATCGTCATCGTGCGCGACGACCTGATCGGCCAGGCCCTGCCCGCCACGCCGTCGGTTTTCGACTACAAGATACAGGCCGAAGCCGATTCGATGCACAACACCCCGCCCGGCTACGCGATATACGTCTCCGGGCTGGTGTTCCAGTGGCTGAAGCAGCTCGGGGGCCTCGCGAAGATGGAGGAGATCAACATCGCCAAGGCGAAGCTCCTCTACGATTTTCTCGACCAGACCGAGTTCTACCATTCGCCGGTGGCGAAAGAGGACCGCTCGCGCATGAACGTCTGTTTCCGGCTGCGCAACGACAAGCTCGATGCCGAGTTTCTCAAGCAGGCGGAAGCCCGCGGGCTCTCCCAGTTGAAGGGCCACCGCGCGGTGGGCGGCATGCGCGCCTCCCTCTACAACGCGATGCCGGTGGAAGGCGTGAAGTCGCTGGTGGAATTCATGAAGGAGTTCGAGCGCAAGCATGGGTGAGCCATACAAGATACTGACGCTGAACTCGATCTCGAGCCTGGGCCTGAAGCGCCTGCCCGCAGGCCGCTACACGTGCGGCAGCCAGGTCGATGACCCGGATGCCATCCTCGTGCGTTCGCACGACATGCATGCGATGGGGATCGGTGCGCGCGTCAAGGCGATCGGGCGCGCGGGGGCAGGCGTGAACAACATACCGGTGAAGAAGATGAGCGAGCGCGGCGTGCCGGTGTTCAACGCGCCGGGTGCAAACGCGAATGCCGTGAAGGAGCTGGTGATTGCCGGGTTCTTGGTCGCTTCGCGCAACCTGGTGCCGGCGGTGCGCTTCGTCGACGGGTTGAAGGGCGATGACAAGACGCTGCACAAGCTGGTCGAGGACGGTAAAAAGCAGTTCGCCGGGGTGGAACTCCCGGGGCACACGCTCGGCGTGATCGGCCTGGGCAAGGTCGGCAGCCTGGTGGCGGATGCCGCCATCAAGCTCGGCATGAACGTCCTGGGTTACGACCCCGAGATCACCGTCGACGCGGCCTGGAGCCTGCCTTCCCAGGTCAAGAAGGCCCACAGTATCGAGGAGGTGCTCAAGGCCAGCGACTTCGTGACGCTGCACGTGCCGCTGCTCGACGTCACCCGCAACCTGATCAACCCCGGCCGCATCAAGCTCATGAAGAATGGGGCGGTCCTGCTCAATTTCGCGCGCGAGGGCATCGTGGACAACGACGCCGTGCTGGAAGCGCTGGCGGCGAAGCGCCTGCGCTGCTACGTCTGCGATTTCCCGGCGATGAAACTGGCCGGGCAGCCCCAGGTGATCACGCTGCCGCATCTTGGCGCTTCCACCCGCGAGGCGGAGGACAATTGCGCAGTGATGGTCGTGGACCAGATGCGCGACTTCCTCGAAAACGGCAACATCGTCAACGCGGTGAACTTCCCGGGCGTGACAATGCCGCGTGAATCGCCGTACCGGGTGGGCATCGCCAACGCCAACGTGCCGAACATGGTGGGGCAGATCTCGACGGCGATGGCGAAGGCCAAGCTCAACATCCACAACATGCTGAACAAGTCGAAGGGCGAAATGGCCTATACGCTGGTGGATGTCGACAGCAAGGTGCCCGCCAAGGTGATCGAGCAGATCGGCAACATCGGAGGCGTGCTCTCGGTCCGCTACCTGCCGGTCGAAGGTCACTAAGCAACCGCTATAGGGCATTTAGCAGTCAGCGTGCAGCCGTCGGCTTGAAGCGCCGGGCCGGCTGCTGATAAGAATTCATTAGCGGTTTAGAATCATCCCCATGGCCGACAAGCTCAAGCACAACCGCAACCAGATCGACGCGCTCGACCAGCGGCTGGTCAAGCTGCTCTCGGCGCGCGCGCGGCTCGCGCAGCGCATCGGCAGGCTCAAGGAGAGCACGCCCTATCGGCCCGAGCGCGAGGCCCAGGTCCTGCGCGGGGTTATCGCCGGAAACCGCGGCCCGTTGCCGGACGCCGCGCTTGCCCGCCTGTTCGCGGAAGTCATGTCGGCCTGCCGCGCGCTCGAGGACTCGATGACCGTGGCCTACCTCGGGCCGCAGGGCACCTTCAGCCAGGAGGCGGCTGCCAAGCATTTCGGGGGAGGCGCTTCGCTCGCGCCGTGCCCGTCGATCGACGAAGTGTTCCGCCAGGTCGAGACCGGCGCCGCCGGCTATGGCGTGGTGCCGGTCGAGAACTCGACCGAGGGCGCGATCGGCCGCACGCTCGACCTGCTGCTCTCGACGCCGGCCAGGATCTGCGGCGAGGTCATGCTGCCGATCCGGCAGTGCCTGATGAGCAGGAGCGGGAAGCGCTCCGATATCCGTAAGATCTATTCGCACACGCAGAGCCTCGCCCAGTGCCAGCAATGGCTTGCGCGCAACCTGCCGGGCGTCGAGCACACCGCGGTGGTCAGCAACGCCGAGGCGGCGCGGCTCGCTGCTCGCGACCGGCGCGCGGCGGCAGTGGGTCCCGGGACGGCAGCGGCGCTCTACGGGCTGAAGCTGATCGCGCGCAACATCGAGGACGAGGCGAAGAACACCACGCGTTTCCTGGTCATCGCCCAGCACGACGCGGCGCCGTCGGGCAAGGACAAGACCTCTCTCATCCTGTCCACGCGCAACGTGCCGGGCGCGATGCACGAGCTGCTGACGCCGCTGGCGGTGAACCAGGTAAGCATGACCCGGCTCGAATCCCGGCCGTCGCGCGCCGGGTTGTGGGAATACGTGTTCTATATGGACGTCGAGGGCCACCAGCAGGACCCCAATGTGGCGCGCGCGCTCGCGCAGCTCAAGCAGAAGGCGTCGTTCATCAAGAATCTCGGTTCCTATCCCGCGGCTGTCGCCTGAGAGCGTGATTCGTGATTCGTGAATCGTGATTCGTAGCAAACGACGATAGGCGGTTTTTCGACTCACCACTCACGACTCACGAATCACGCTTCTATGGATATTTGCGACCTCGCTCCCGGCTACATCCGCGCGATCGCGCCGTACCAGCCTGGAAAGCCGATCTCCGAGCTTGCGCGCGAGCTGGGGCTCGACGAAGCGGGCATCATCAAGCTCGCTTCCAACGAAAATCCGCTCGGCGTGAGCCCGCTCGCGCAACGGGCGATCGAAGCCTCACTTGCCGACCTGGCGCGCTATCCCGACGGCAACGGCTTTGAGCTCAAGCAGGCGCTGTCCCGCCGCCACGGCGTTGCGACGGAATGCATCGTGCTCGGCAATGGCTCGAACGACGTTCTGGAAATGGCGGCACGCGCGTTTCTCGTGCCCGGCCAGGAGGCTGTCTATTCGCAGCACGCTTTTGCCGTCTATCCGCTGGCGGTGCAGGCGGTCGGCGCGGCCGGCATCGAGGCGCCGGCGAAGGACTACGGCCACGATTTGGCGGCAATGCGGCGCGCGGTCACGGCCCGGACCCGGCTCGCGTTCATCGCCAACCCCAATAACCCGACCGGCACGATGGCCGGGGCGCGCGAGCTCGAGGACTTCATCGCCGCGCTGCCGCGCGAGGTGCTGGTGGTGCTGGACGAGGCTTACA
>CAYYZZ010000202.1:0-2004 GCA_964476235.1 uncultured Streptomycetaceae bacterium
TTCGAGATGTAGACCGTCTCGATGTGGGCGGGCAGCCGCGTCGGCAGCATGTGGCACAGCATGGTCTTGCCGCTGCCGACCTCGCCCGTCACCTTGATGATGCCCTCGCCGTGGGTGATGGCGTAGATCAGCGCCTCCAGGATCGGCCCGCGATTGCCGCCGCTGAAGAAGAACTCGGTGTTGGGCGTGATCTTGAACGGCGCCTGGTTCAGTCCGAAATGGCTGTAATACATCCCGGTTCCCTAGGAATTTGCCGGACCTGCGTCCGGCAAATTCCTTAAAGAAAGCCCCCACCTGACGGAATCGAGAACCATCTCAACAGATTTATTCATTTGAAGAGGGCTAAAAGGAACTGAAATCTTCATTTTGCAACTGGCCGCGGCGTTTTTGCCGCCTCGCCGTTGCCGCTGCTGCCGTAGCCCTGCATCCGGCTGTAGAGCGTGGTGCGGTGGATGCCGAGGAGCTTGGCCGCCTGGGTCAGGTTGCCCTGCGTGATCATGAGCGCCGCCTCGACGTAGCCGCGTTCCCACTGGGAGAGCGTGTTGTCGAGGCTGAAGTTCTTGTGCAGTTGAAGGTGGCGCCTGGCCGCTTCCAGCACGGCCTTGAAATCCTGGCCGGCGGCAAGTCCCGGCAGCTCGATGTCGAGGCTTTCCATGTCGAGCTCCGTCTGCAGCGCGCCCGGTCCCACCGTCTTGCCGGCATTTTTGGTCGTCAGGCGGATCACGATGTTGCGCAGCTCGCGCACGTTGCCGGGGAAGCTGTAGTCGAGCCAGATATTCATCGCGGACGCGTCGAGCTCGAATGGGTTCGTGCGCGCCTGGCGCGCGTAGAACTCGCGGAAATGGTCGAGGAGGATGCGCTTGTCATCGCCGAGATCGCGTAACGCCGGCACGTTGATGGTGAACACCGACAGCCGGTGGTAGAGGTCGGCGCGGAAGCGCCCGGCGCGGATCTCCTGCCTCATGTCGCGGTTGGTGGCGGCGACCACGCGCGCGTTGGACACTCGGCTCTGTGTCTCGCCCACGCGCTGGAACTCGCCGTTCTCCAGCACGCGCAGCAGCTTTGCCTGCAGCTCGAGGGGCAGCTCCCCGATCTCGTCGAGGAACAGGGTGGAATCCTGCGCGTCCTCGAAATAACCCGCGCGCGAGGTGGTGGCGCCGGTGAACGAGCCCTTGGCATAGCCGAACAGCGTCGGCTCCACCAGCGTCGGCGAGATGGCCGCGCAGTTCAAAGCCAGGAACGGCCGGGAGGCGCGCTGGCTCATGCGGTGGAGCGAGCTTGCGACCAACTCCTTGCCGCTGCCGGATTCGCCCTCGATCAGCACCGGGAAGGGCGCGTTGGCGAACTGGGAAATCTGCTGGCGCAGCTTCTCGACCAGCATGCTTTTGCCCAGCAACCCGCTTTCTGCCGCGGCGCCGAGCTCGGCCTCGCGCACTTCCAGCGCGCGGTTCAACAGCGTTTTCAGGGTTCCCGGCTCGCATGGCTTGGCGACGAACTCGATGGCGCCGAGCGTGCGGGCGTGGCGCGCGTTGGTCTCGTCGCTCTGCCCCGACAGCACGACGATCTTGATGCCGGGCGAATGCGCGATCAACTCGCTGATCAGGCGGAATCCTTCGTCGGGGCGGTGCGGTGTCGGCGGCAGCCCGAGGTCGATCAGGGCGAGCTGCGGCGGGTGGTCGAGCTGGGTCAGCAGGCTTTTCACCCGCGCGCGCGAATCCGCGACGTACACGGTGAAGTCCCGGCTCAGGACGAAATTGAGCGTATCCGTGATCAGCGGATCGTCATCGACGATCAGCAGGTCGGGCTTGGTTTGCTCCGCTTGCTTTGCTGCCACCTGTGTGGCCCCTTATATGAACGCGCGTTGAGCGGTCTTAGGGAGCGGGAGCCGCGGCTCCCGCACCGTATTGTCCGCTCGAATGCGCGGAATAAAAGCAGCGCCGCAACCCCTATGGGATGGCGGCGTCTGCTTTAATAGTAATTATAACTCAAGGGGTTGCCGCTAGC
>CAYYZZ010000202.1:2104-5241 GCA_964476235.1 uncultured Streptomycetaceae bacterium
GCAAGGTAGGCCCGCTCGAGGTCGGGCGACCCGTATCGGCTCATCAATTCCCCGGGGGGGCCGGCAAAGCGGAGCCGGCCCGCATGGAGCACCGCCATGTGATCGCACAGTTCCGCGACGTCCGCCAGGGCGTGAGAAGTGAAGAACACGGTATGCCCGGCGCTGTGTAATGCCTTCAACTCGGCCTTCAGCAGGGAGCGCGCCTTGGGGTCGAGCCCCCCGGTCGGCTCGTCCAGCACGTACAGGTCCTTGCCGGAGAGCAGGCAGGCGGCGAGCCCCAGCTTCTGTGTCATGCCCTTGGAATAGGCGCGCGCCGGGCGGTCGAGCGCGGAGCGATCGAGATCGAGCGCGCCGAACAGGCGCGCGACCCGCTCCTCGTCGTACGGCGCGCGGTAGAGCTCGAGCATGTAGCGGACGAAATCGCGTCCGGTGAGATAGAACGGCGGGTTGAAGCGCTCCGGCAGGTAAGCCAGCCGGGCGCGCGCCGCGGTGGCATGGTGCGGAGTGTTGAAGATATCGATCGCGCCGCCGTCGATGTCGCAGAAATCCAGCAGGCACTTGATCAGCGTGGTCTTGCCCGCGCCATTCTCGCCGACCAGCCCGAAGCATCCGCCGCGCTTGACTTCGAGCGAGAAATGGCTCAACGCGGGCACGCCGGCGTAGTTCTTGCCGACCTGTGCGAAGCGCAGCGCGATGTCACTCATTGTCAGTATTCAGCAGTTAGCCATTAGCGGTCGGCTAAAGAGAAGAAAGGCGAACCTTGCCAACTGCGGTTCGCTTAAAGCCAATAGCCAATAGCCAATAGCCAACGGCTAACCGCTAACTTTATCAGGTCTGCGCGAGCACGGAAGCGGCGCTGTGCGTGCTGCGCCAGCCGAGCTCGACGGCGGCGCGCCGGCAGTTCACGAGCAGAGTGCGGGTGTGCCCTTCGAGCCACGCCAGCTCGCCGTCCCAGCCCAGCCAGCGCCGGGCCATGCTCAAGCCCGCGCGCGCCGCGAAGGGCGGCAGTGGAAGGGCGAGTCGGTGGCGGCGCCTGACGACCTCGCGGAGGCTGAAGCTGTCCTCGACCGCCAGGTTGAACGGGCCTTGCACCTTCTTGTCCAGCGCGAGCAGGACCGCTTGCGCCACGTCGTCCTCGTGCACGCATTGCAGCAAGGGATGCGGCGCCGGCGTGTGCACGTAGCATGGAAGATGCAGCAGCCGCTTCAACTCGGGCCGCGAGTTGGGGCCGAGGATCAGATGCGGGCGGAAACGCACGCAATCGGGAAACTCGATCTGCAGCAACTTTTCGAGATGCACCTGATGGCGGGCGTAGGGGAGTTGCGGCAACGGCTCGAGCGGCGCCGATTCGCTCAAATGCACCCCGCTGCCGTAAACCGCCGCGCTCGAGAGATGGATCAACCGCCGCACGCCCGCCCGCCGCGCGGCGTGGAATGCCTTGTGGCTGCCGGTGACGTTGATGTCGAACATTTCCCGGTCGGACAGGTTGCCTTGCAGCCTCGCCCAGGCGAGATGGACCAGTACCTCGTGTCCCGCGAGCAGGCCCTCGAGCCGCGGGCTGCGGATATCGAGTTGCGCCGCATTGAACCTGGCGTGCCGGAAGCGCGGCGGGTCGAGGTCGATGCCGGTCACCTGCTCGATATCCGGGCGGGTGCACAACCTGGGCAGCAACGCCGCGGCGAGGTGCGAGCCGGACCCGGTGACGAAGACTTTCACGGAGAAGGGGAAATCAGGGCCGTTTCGTCGAATTTTACCCCCAGTCCGGGCGGCCGCATCGTGAAAGCGTCCGCTTCCTCCCGGTTTCGCCGGGCCCAGGATGGTTTCCCCCGGTCCCGGTCCAAGCCGTCATTGTTGTGTCGGATCGGGTAGTTTAAAATTAGCGCCTTTTTGGCCCCCGGCCCCGGTTCGATGGAAAACCTCGTTGAAATCAAGGACGTCAACTTCAAGTACGACGTCCGTCCCGTGCTGAAAGGCATCAACATGACGGTGCCGCGCGGCAAGATCGTGGCGATCATGGGCCCTTCGGGTTGCGGAAAGACGACCATCCTGCGCCTGATCGCCGGCGTGCTGAAGCCGAAAACCGGAACGGTGAAGGTGGCCGGCCGCGCCGTCAACAAGCTCGACCGGGACGGGCTCTACGAGATGCGCAGCAAGATGGGCATGCTCTACCAGTTCGGCGCGCTCTTCACCGATCTCTCCGCGTTCGACAACGTCGCGTTCCAGATGCGCGAGCACACGAGCCTCCCGGAAGCCATGATCGAGGATCTCGTGCTGATGAAGTTGAACGCCGTCGGGCTGCGCGGCGCCCGGGACCTGATGCCGTCCGAACTCTCGGTTGGCATGGCGCGGCGCGTGGCGCTCGCCCGGGCCATCGCGCTCGATCCCGCGCTCATCATGTACGACGAGCCGTTCACCGGGCTCGACCCGATCTCGATGAGCGTCATCAGCAACCTGATACGGCAGCTCAACAACGTGCTGGGAACGACCTCCATCATCGTCACCCACGACGTGCAGGAGTCGCTCAAGATCGTGGACTACGTTTATTTCATGTCGGACGGGGTCGTCGTCGCGCAAGGCACGCCCGACGACATCCGCAATTCGAAGGCCCCGTTCGTGCACCAGTTCGTGTGGGGCGAGATGGACGGCCCGATGCCGTTCCATTACCCGGGGGCCCCATACGCGGCCGACCTGGAGCTGAAGGCGGCCCATGCCTGAGCGCGTCATGAAAGGGCTGCGCGGCGTCGGCCACCAGGTGGTGAACGGCGTCTGGCGGCTCGGCTATGCCACCCGGTTTTTCCTGATCACCCTGCTGAAGTCGGCCACCAGCTTCCGCCGGTTCCGCAGCCTGACTTTCCGGGAAATCTATTTCGCCGGCGTGCTGTCGCTCATCATCATCATCGTCTCGGGTCTGTTCGTGGGCATGGTGCTCGCCCTGCAGGGCTACGAGACGCTGCAGAGATACGGCTCCTCGGAAGCGGTCGGCACGCTGGTCGCGCTCTCGCTCGTGCGCGAGCTGGGGCCGGTGGTCGCGGCGCTGCTGTTCGCGAGCCGGGCGGGCTCGGCGATGACCGCGGAGATCGGCCTGATGAAGGCGACCGAGCAGATCTCGGCGATGGAGATGATGGCGGTGGACCCGA
>CAYYZZ010000203.1:0-5236 GCA_964476235.1 uncultured Streptomycetaceae bacterium
CGAGATGCCCGGCGTGAAGCTGCTCAAGAACTACGATCTCGCCGAAATCGCCGAACACATCGACTGGGGGCCGTTCTTTCAGACCTGGGAGCTGTCCGGCCCGTTTCCCGCCATCCTGGAGGACCCGGTGGTGGGGGAGGCGGCGCGCAACGTCTATGCCGAGGGCCGGGCGATGCTGAAGAAGATCGTCGAGGGCCGCTGGCTCAAGGCGAACGCGGTGTTCGGGCTGTTCCCGGCGGCCAGCGTCGACGGCGAGGACATCGAGATCTACAGCGACGAATCGCGCGAGCGGCCGCTCATGACCTGGCACAACCTGCGCCAGCAGAACTTGAAGCCCACCGGCAATCCCAATCTGTGCCTTGCCGACTTCATCGCGCCCAAGGCCTCGGGCGTGGGAGACACTATCGGCGCGTTCGCGGTGACCACCGGCATCGGCATCGAGGCGCGGCTCGCGCAATTCGAGAAACAGCACGACGACTATTCGAGCATCATGCTGAAGGCGCTTGCCGACCGGCTGGCCGAAGCGTTCACCGAGTTGCTGCACAAGCGCGTGCGCAGGGAATTCTGGGGTTACGGCAAGGATGAGGGTCTCGACAATGCCGCGCTGATCGCGGAGCAATACCGCGGCATCCGGCCTGCGCCCGGCTATCCGGCGTGCCCGGACCACACCGAGAAAGGCGCACTGTTTGATTTGCTCGCCGCCAAGCGCGCGGGCATCGAGCTGACCGAAAACTACGCCATGTACCCGGCCTCGTCGGTGAGCGGGTTTTATTTTTCGCATCCGCACTCGCAGTACTTCGCGGTGGGCAAGGTCGCCCGCGACCAGGTCGCGGACTACGCCCGGCGCAAGGGCATGCCGCTCGCGGATGCCGAGCGCTGGCTCGCGCCGTATCTCGGCTACGAGCCGGCGAGTAACAGCAAGTAACGTGAGGGCGAGAGAGCGGGAGGGCGGGAGAGCGACAGCGACCTCCTGACTTTCCATCTCACGATTTCACGATCTCCCGACTGACGGATGCCGATGCTGCCGCAGACCGAGCGCTATCTGGATCTTGCGCGACAGGGGCGCAACGGGTGGTGGCGCTACGCGCTTGGCGTATTCACCATCGCCTTCTTCTGGCTGGTGCTGGGCTATGTGCCCTATTTCCTCCTGGTCGGCAGCGGCGTGGAAACGAGCCCCTTGCTCGACTTCGTCGCGATCAACTTTTCCATCTTCATGATGCTGGCCGGGCTGGCCGTGACGGTGAAGTTGATTCACCGGCGGCCGCTGTTGAGTCTCGTGACCCCCGAAGCGCGGGCGGACTGGTCCCGGGCCGGGCGCGGCGCGCTGGTATGGGCGGTGATCGCTGCGCTGGTCGTCGTGATCGAGCACCTGCTTTTCCCCGAGCGCTACTACCTGAGCCTCGACCCGGAGCGCTTTCTTCCGTTCCTCGCGGCCGTGCTCGTGCTGACGCCGATCCAGTGCGCGACGGAGGAGCTGGTGTTCCGGGGCTACGCAATGCAGGGGCTCGGGCTCGTCACGCGGCGACCGGCGCTGATCGCGGCCGCGGGCAGCCTGATCTTCACTGTCCCGCACCTGATGAACCCGGAGGTCGGGCAACACGGCGTGCTCATCATGGCGGCGAATTACTTCGCGATCGGCCTGCTGCTCGCCTCCGTGACGCTGCGCGACGGCCGGCTCGAGCTCGCCATCGGGCTGCACGCGGTGAACAACGTGCTGCTCGCGCTGGTGGCGAATTACGAAGGCTCGGCGCTCATGACGGAATCGATCTTCAGCGCGCGCGAGCTCGATCCCGTTTATTCGCTGGTCAGCCTGATCGCCGCCAGCTTCCTGTTCCACGCATGGATTTTCCGGCGTGCGCCGCAGGCGAAAAACTGAACCGCAAGGAAAACCAAGGAAAAATTGAACCGCCAAGACGCCAAGACGCCAAGAAATTCAACAATAAGTACGAACCGCCAAGAGCGCCAAGAAAACCAAGACAACCAAGATCAAGTGTGAACCGCAGAGACGCGGAGAGAAGCAACGACAGGAATCAATAACAAAGAACTGCATTGTTATTCAGTTCCTGTTGTCTGGGCGGGAATAGGCGGCGCCCGCCAGTGTTTACCGGATGCATCCAGCAATTCCGGCCTTTCGTATAATCGTCCGGGTCTGTCCAACCGGACAAATAGGGATATCCAGGGAGGGTTCTATGGCCTGTAGACGCGCAATAAGTCTTGCAGTTTCAGCGGCTTGTGTTGCAGGAGGCGCATTGATCGCGGCGACCGGCATGGCCGGGCCGGACAAGATCGGATTCCCGGAGGGTTTCGAGAAAGGCGTGCTCTACGCGGTGGTGGACCGCCACGACACCAAGCAGTATCGCGAGCTCTACTCGACCCCGGAAGCGGTGAAAGCGGTGCGCGAAGGCAAGCCGATTCCGCACGGCACCGTGCTGACGCTGGTGCAGTACGGCGCAAAGAAAGACGACAAGGGCAACCCGGTCAGGAACGCCAAGGGCCGCTTCGAGAAGGGCGACCTCATCGCCTACACGGTGATGGAGAAGCGCAAGGGCTGGGGCGCGGAATATCCCGCCGAGTGGCGCAACGGCGAGTGGGAGTATGCGGCGTTCACCAAGGACCGCAAACCGAATGCGAAAGCCAACGCCAACACCAAGGCTTGCTTCGATTGCCACAAGCCGCACGAGGGCCAGGATTTCGTCATGTCGCTCGCGAGCCTGTCGGGGACGGCGCCCGGCGCGGCGCAGAAACCGTCGGGACCGGGCACCGTCGCCATCGCCGAATTCCTGTTCGGGCCGGAGAAGATCACGGTGAAGGCCGGGCAGACCATCAGCTGGACCAACGTGGACGATTCGCCGCACCAGGTCACGGTGCAGGGCGAGACGACGCTGCGCACGCCGGTGGTGCTGAAGGGCCAGAGCACGGAGCTTCGGTTCGATTACCCGGGCACCTACGGCTATATCTGCGGCCTGCACCCCGGTATGAAGGGCACCATAGAAGTGACGAAGTAACGTTAAATGCGGACGCCTCCGGCGCCGCTTTAACTGCGCGGGTTCGAACGGACGATGGTTCGCCGTTCAACCCGCGCTTTTTTTTCAACTCCCGATTTCCCCACCATCGGTCTTGGTGACGGCGACCACGGCGGGCCGCGGCGGCATGCCGTCCTTGAAGTCCGGCCAGCGCGTGGACGGCTTGTCGAACGTCGATCCCTTCTCCTCGGCCGGGTGCTGGATCGCGAGAAACAGTGTTTTCCCGTCGGGCGTGAATTCGGGGCCACAGATCTCCGCACCGCGCGGCGCGCTGAAAAAGTTGCGGGTAATACCGCGCCGCGGACCCGAGGTTTCGGCGGCGTAGACACTGTCGGCGAATCCCGCCCAGTCCTCCTGCCCGTCGGTCACGATCCACATCCGGCCGTGCGGATCGAATGCCACGTTGTCGGGCGCCGCCAGCCACCCGTTCGCCGTGACCGGGCCATGGTAGCGCGCGCCGTGCGCCGGATTCGCCGGGTCGCCGCCCAGCAGGAAAAAACCCCACGTGCATTCGACGGCCGTGTGATCCGGTTTGCCGTTCACGTTCGGCGGAACGATCTCGATGATGTGCCCGAAGTTATTGGGGCTGCGAGGATTCGCGGCATCGACCTGTTTCGCCTCCCGCCGCTCGTTGAACGTCATTAGCGCGTAGACGCGGCCCGTGAGCGGATTGGCCTCGACATCCTCGGGGCGGTCCATGGGCGTTGCGCCGACGAGGTCGGCTGCGCGGCGCACCTCGATCACGACGTCGCCCTGACTCGCAAACCCGTTGGCCGGCGTGAGCGGCCCCTGCCCGAATACCAGAGGAAGCCAGCGCATTTTCCCAATGGCCTCGAACCTGGTGACATAGAGCGTGCCTTCGTCGAGCAAATCCCGGTTCGCCGACGGTCTATCCGGATCGTAGCGTCCGTGCGTCACGAACTTGTAGATGTACTCCATGCGCTCGTCGTCGCCGGTGTAGACAGCGACACGGCCATCGTGGCTGACCGCGGTGGTTGCGCCTTCATGCCGGCAGCGGCCGAGCGCGGTGCGTTTCACCGGGGTGGACTTGGGGTCGTACGGATCGATCTCTACGATCCAGCCAAAGCGATTGGGCTCGTTGGGCTCGCGGTCAAGATTGAAGCGGTCAAAGTAGTGGCCCCAGATATATCGGCCGCGCCCATTGACGCCGTAGCGCTTCCAGGCGGCAGCCTCCTTGCCCTTTGCGGCGTCGCCGGTGAAATAGTTCTGGAGATTCTCCTCGCCGGTCAACACCGTGCCCCACGGCGTCACGCCGCCCGCGCAGTTGTTGAGCGTGCCGATAATGGTCGTTCCTGCGGGATCGCTCTTCGTGCACATGCGCGGGTGGCCGGCGGCGGGGCCTACCACGCGCATCGCAGCGCTGCGCGCGGTGATGCGGCGGTTGTAGCGGCTGTCATCCACCAGACGCCACGCGCCACCGGAACGCGCGATCTCGATGATGGTGTGGCCTTGCGAGGCCATCTCCACGTCGCATTGTTCGCGGGTCATCTTCTTCGCATAGTCGGACGCGGTCATGCCCGGCCAGGACAGGTGCGGCGTGTTCCGCTCGTGGTTCACGCACAGCAGGCCACGGCTCGAGTTCCTCGATCCGCGCGGCAGCGGCATGAATGCGATGAAGTCGTTATCCATGCCGAACTGAACCTCCTGCTCGGCGGCGGTCTGGGCGCCAGGCTTGAACTGTGGCCCGGCTCTGTGAACAGGGTCACCCCAGCGGATCAAAATCTGCACGTCATGGCCCGGTGCGGCATGGTGCGTCTCGTCCAGGAAACGGCCGATTTCCGTGAAGGTGAGCGGATTATCACCGGTTGCGCTGCGCAAGGCGGGCGTCGCACAGCCGAACAGGCCGATCGCACCTGCTGCAGCGAGGCCCTTCAGCGCGGTGCGGCGGCTCATGCGCGCTTCGATGATTTCAGCGATGCCGGGCTCGCGTGACGGATTGACAACGGCGTCGTCGAACGGGTCGTGGCTCATAGCTTCCTCCGGCGCAGGATGACTCGTGGATGCGGATCTCATGCAGTAATTGTGATTCTCCAATGTTACAACCGTAAGTGCCAGCCCCGGTGCCGGGGTAAAATGCGCGCTCTTATGCCAAAGTCTGGATTCCTGTTTTTCTCTGTGACCTCTGTGGTTGATTTGCCATTGTAGTCATGCACCTTCACATCCTCGGCATCTGCGGCACCTTCATGGGCGGC
>CAYYZZ010000204.1:0-5193 GCA_964476235.1 uncultured Streptomycetaceae bacterium
AAGCCGTACCTGATCCGCGCCATTCACGAATGGTGCTCGGACAGCGGCTTGACGCCTTACCTCTCGGTGCAGGTGAATGCGGCGACGCGGGTGCCGGCGGAGCACGTCAAGAACGGCGAGATCGTGCTGAACGTGGGCAACGACGCCACGCACCGGCTTACCATCGGCAACGAGCTGATCCAGTTCTCCGCCCGCTTCAACGGGGTCTCGCGCGAGTGCTCGATCCCGCTCGAGGCCGTGACGGGTGTTTTCGCCAAGGAAAACGGCCAGGGCCTGTTCTTCCCGCGCGAGACGGCGCCCAACGGCGCGTCGTCCGCCGCCCCTTCTCCCGAAACCACTCCGCCCGCCACGACGCCCAACAGCGGCAAGCCCAAGCTCCAAGTCATCAAGTAGTACGCCGGAGCGCGGAGCAGGGGCCCCGGTGTCCGGGGATGCGACCGCGTAGGCGGGCCAGCGGCCGACGCGATAACCTGATTGCTTGCCGATTTCCTGACCGAGGCCGCCGGCGACCGGTGACCGGCCCGCCGCCCGTGCTACCGTCCATCCATCTCGTCCGCTGTGGGCGAATTGCCAGCCGAATCAAGCGGGTAATAAAACGGTTCCCCGGCGCACTTGAATCGACGCGCTGGACCCGGAAGCGTTTTTACAGGGCCGGACCTCCGGTAGAGAATAGCTCCGCGCTTTCCCTAGAAAAATTCCTGAGACGGCCCCGCGCCGGCCGGGATGCGCAGGCTCAGCGTTTCATTAACGGAGGACACTCATGCTTACCCAAGAGGAACTGGACCAGCTGGTAGGAGCGGAGCAGAACGCATTTCGCTCCCCGATTCCCACCGTGCCCATGTCGAGCGACGAGTTCATGCCCGGCCGGCAGACCGAGAAGCAGCGTGAACTCGAGGCGCGCATCAAGGAATACGGGAGCGAGCTCGCGAAGAAGCATGGCGTGAGCCGCCGCAGGTTCTTCAAGAGCGCCGCGGGCATGGCGGCGGCCTTCGTCGCGATGAACGACACCTACGGGCCGCTCTACGCGGTGAGCCGGGCCGAGGCGCAGACGCCCGACATGGCGGACGCGCGCGCGAAGGCGCTCAAGAACCAGTTCGTCATGGACATGCACACGCACTTCCTGCGCGAGGGCACGCCGGTCAAGGTGTTCATCGGGCAGCGCGAGGCGGTCGGCAAGGCGGGCTGGAATCCGGCGCTGGCCGGCAAGCCGCAGACCATCGAAGATCTCATGTTCCCGAACTACGTGAAGGAGATCTTCCTCGACAGCGACACCAAGGTCGCTTGCATCAGCGGATCGTATTCGGTCGATCCGAAGTGGTCTTTCCTCACCAACGACATGAAGTACGAAGCCCGCGCCAAGCTCAACAAGGAGTCGGGCACGCGGCGCATGTTCTCGCACGCGATCTTCACGCCGGGGCACGACGGCTGGCTGGACAAGGTCGAGGAGGAGAACGAGCGGCTCAAGCCCGATTCGTGGAAGGGCTACACCATCGGCGACAACACCAACAAGCACCTCTCGAAATGGCCGTTCCGTCTGGACGACGAGAAGGTCATGTATCCGTTCTACGAGAAGCTCGTGAAGTTCAGCAAGACCAACCCCGGTGCAGTCAACGTCTGCATCCACAAGGGGCTGTTCCCGCCTTCAGTCGAGCAGCAGTTCCCGCACCTGCTCGGATACTGCAACGTGAACGACGTCGGCAAGGCGGCCAAGGACTGGCCGCAGCTCAACTTCATCATCTACCATTCGGCCTACCGCTGGGTCGCCGGTCCCGGCGGCACCGCTGCGAACGCCTGGGACCAGCTGCAGCGCACCGGCCGTGTCGACTGGGTCACCGATCTCGCAGATATCCCCAAGCAGTACGGCGTGAACAACGTCTACGGCGACCTCGGCCAGATCTTCGCGCACAGCAACATGGCCGAGCCGCGTGTCGCCGCGTTCATGCTTGGATACATGATCAAGGGCATGGGCCACGACCACGTGTGCTGGGGCACCGATGCGCTGTGGACCGGCTCGCCGCAATGGCAGATCGAGGCGCTGCGCCGCCTGGAGATTCCCGAGGACATCCAGAAGAAGTACGGCCTCGCGCCGATGGGCCCCGCCGACGGACCGGTGAAGACCGCGATCCTCGGCGGCAACAATGCGCGGCTCTACAAGGTCCCGATGAGGCTGCAGTCCGAAGTCCTGACCGACCGCCTCGCGCAAATGAAGGATATCTACGAGAAGCACGGCGGCGACCGCACCAACCTCGTCTACGGCTACGTCCGCAAGCCCGCGTAAGCCGGCGTTTCAGAACGACAACGGCGCTACCGCCCGGTAGCGCCGTTTTTTTTTGTCAGCTAAAGCTTCACCGCCAAGGACGCGGAGGACGCGAAGGATAGAAATATAAGAATAAAAAGAAAGGATCGCGAAGACAACGCCAAGGGGGAAATCCGGATACCGATTCGGAAATACTGGATACAGGAAACCCCTCGCCCATCACCGGGGTAGGGCGCTACTCGATGGCTTTCAGAGACCTCGTCAGGCGGTGGTGATTTCGACGCGGGCGGAGAATCCAAGCTGCCCGAGGAGCTGCTCGCAGTCCGCCCACGTCAGGCCGAAAGCGCGCACGTCGGCTACGCCGAGTCGCGAAACCACGGCGGCGATGGTCGCGGCGTCGTCTTCCGCGAATTCGCCTTCCATCAACGCGTTCTCGGCCCAATCCACCAGTTGCGCCTGCGTGATGTCGTGGTGCAGGTAGGCCGCGATCTTGTCGGCGACGGTCTGTTTGGTGATGATCATGGCGTTATCCTACGCTTTCAGGTGACCCTTATCCACCGGATATTTCTCGTGAATTTCGGCGAGCTTGCCCTGCTCGTCGTAAATTTCCTGCCAGAATCGAAGCGTTGTTTCGCTGGCATCCACTTCTTTCAGGTAGCGGGCGCGCCAGCCTTGGCGGCCGGACACGTCCAGCCAATAGCGGCGTCCTCCGCCGGGTAGTTCTTCCCAGCTGCCGAACTTCTTTTCGTTTTGCGCCCGGGCACTCATGTGGGTACCTGCCTATAGCGCATGGGGAGACGACTCGGTTGACGGCGCGTTTCGGCTTGTCCCGCCCTCATCCCTCATCCCTAGTTTGTACAGTCCCCTCGCGGGGCCTGGTGACTTTCTTTTTGCTCGCCCAATAAAGAAAGTCACCAAAGAAAAGGGCGCCCCGTTCGCCGAGGAAAATCCGGGACAGACTGAGCTGTCCCGGATTTTCCTTCCCCTGTGCTGCTCGACCAGCCCGGCGGTCTGCGCAACTCGCGCTGGGCCATCACACTAGTCACGCTTCGGGCGGGTAGTGTCTGCAGTATGACGGGCGAAATCTAGGCTCGCCCAGTGCTCGTCCGACGACCCGGCATCACTCTTGGAGAACTCTAAGGAAGGGAAATGCCTGAGGGCATGGGGTTTCAGTTGCCGGGTCTTATGCGGCTGTTCCCGCAAACGGGCCTGCGGCTAACGAGTCACAGCCGCACCCCTTGCCCGGTCTGCGCTGCTCGGCGGCGAACAGGGGCCCCGAACTTCAACTGCGACCCGTCAGTCGTCAGTCGTCATGCATCACCCAACGCGGCGGCGGATTTCCTTGATCACGGCGCTGTTGTCGAGCTCGCCCTCGCCGGCGGCGACGCAGCCGTCCATCAGCGCTTTGTAGACCTCGCCGAGAGGCAGCCGCTGCTTCAGGCGCCGCGCCTGCTCGAGCATCAGCGAGAAATCCTTGAGCGACTGGGCGATGAAGCCGTGCGGTGTGAAATCGCCCTTGACCATCTTCCCGCCCTTGATGTCCATGATCTGAGAGTAGGCGGCGGATTCGCGCGCGACCGCGAGGAATGCCTCCGGGGCGAGGCCCATGCGCTCGGCGAACACCAGCCCCTCGGCAAGCGCGGCGCGGTTGATGCCCAGTATGAGGTTGATCGCGAGCTTGGCGCGCCCGCCGTTGCCGGCGGCGCCGACGTGACGCCGGCGCGGGCAGATGGCGTCGAGCACCGCGCGCGCTTCCTCTGCGGCGGCGCGTTCGCCGCCGATCAGGCCCAGTCCTTCGCCGCGCGCCGTCTGCTCGCTGGTGCCGGAGATCGGCGCTTCGACCAGACGCAACCGGCCGGCGGGCAGGCGGGCGGCGAGCGCAGCGATGCGGTCGGGGTCGCAGGTGCTCACGCAAACCGCGGTGAGCGGCGGCCCGCCCGCCGGCCGCCCGGCGAGCAGGCCGTCCGGGCCCTCGATCGCGCCCTCCACCTGATCGGTGTCGAACACCGCGAGCACGACCTTGTCGCACGAGCGGGCGATCTCCGCGATCGAGCGCGCCGCGCGCCCGCCGAGCGTTTCGAGCGCCCTCAATTTGCCCGCATCGACGTCGTATCCCAGCACGTCGAAGCCGGCCCCGAGCAGGCGCTTCGAGCAGGCCGTCCCCATCAATCCGGTGCCGATCACTCCCACCGGTCGGTTTTGCTTCGTCATGCCGTCTCCCTAGGAGTTTGTCGGACTTTGGCCCGACAAACTCCTAAATTGAACGATAAGTTGTGAGGGGTTGCCGTCATCCTGAATGGCGTTCGGCCGTAAGAACCTATCTCAATAATTCAGCCTGTCGGCTCAGCGATAACCCAGAACGACTACCCATGCTTTCACACCAACCGTTAATTACACCAAGTCCGACAGGCTCAATTATAGTTTGATCGGCGGTATCGTCTTGACGCGCCGTTCGATTGCGGTAAACTCGACACGACTTCACGTCGGGGCGCGAGCCCCCGGCGCTTTCCCAGACGGCGGCCGGTCCAAGCTCTGCAAAAAACTCTTCTCTAGCAGCCTGTCGGACTCAGGTTTCGGACAGGCTGCTAACAGCAAAACCGCCCGCGGATTTCGAGTGAAAGCTATGATAACGAACCCGGTTAGCCTCCAGAAGGCAGGCAAGCAGATCGGAAATGAAGTCTTCACCGCCTTTTTCCTCCGTTTTCATGCGGGCGGTTTTGCATAAGGAGTTTGTCGGGGCCAAGTCCGACAAACTCCTAGGAGAAGGGCTATGGACGCTTCCACGACCGCAACCGCGCGCGCACCGGATCGTGTCAGCTTTGCCGAGGCATTCCGCTTCTGGCTGAAACTCGGCTTCATCAGTTTCGGCGGCCCCACGGGACAGATCGCGATGATGCACCAGGAGTTGGTCGAGCGCCGCCGCTGGATCTCGGAGG
>CAYYZZ010000205.1:0-1796 GCA_964476235.1 uncultured Streptomycetaceae bacterium
CCGGTGACAAAATCCTGGAGGTGGGCACCGGCAGCGGCTACATGACGGCGCTCCTGGCGAGCCTCGGCGGCCACGTTTACAGCGTGGACATTGTTCCCGGGTTCACGCAAGCTGCCGGCGGCAGGCTGGCCGAGCATGGCATCGCCAATGTCACGCTGGAAACAGGCGACGCCGCGCGCGGCTGGGACCGGCACGCGCCCTACGACGCGATCGTGCTGACCGGCTCGGTGCCGGTGCTGCCGGAAGCGTTCCTGAAAAGCCTGCAGCCCGGCGGGCGGCTGATCGCGGTGGTGGGCGAGCCGCCCGTGATGGAAGCGCGGCTCATCACCTGCGTTGCCGCCGGCGCATATGACACGGTGGAGTTGTTCGAGACCTGCATCGCGCCGCTCAAGAATGCCCTGCAACTCGAGAAGTTCGTGTTTTGAGGAAATGGGAAATAGCGATGCGCGCGTTTTTACCGATTTCACTCGCACTCTCCCTGGCGACGGCAACGGTGGCGAACGGTGCCGACCTGCTTGAGGTCTACCGTCTGGCGCAGGGCTCCGACACGCAGTACGCGGCGGCGCGCGCGGCATGGAGCGCGGGCCAGGAGAAGCTGCCGCAGGGCCTCGCCGGGCTGTTGCCCTCGGCCGCCGTGTCGGCCTCCACCCAGCACAGCGACCGCGAGTTGCGATTCCGCAACCCGGCCAACCCGCCCAGCAACGCCCAGTTCAATTCCAACTCGATTTCGCTATCGGTGACGCAGCCGCTGTACCGGCCCCAGAACGTCGCGGCCTACGGGCAGGCGAAGACCCAGGTGGCGCAGGCGGATGCGATGTTCGCGCAGGCGGCACAGGACCTGATACTGAGAGTGGCCCAGGCCTACTTCGACGTGCTGCTCGGGCAGGACACGGTGGAGTTCGCTCAGGCGCAGCTCACCGCGATCGGCCGGCAGCTGGAGCAGGCCAAGCGCAACTTCGAGGTCGGCACCGCGACCATCACCGACACGCACGAGGCGCAATCGCGCTACGACATCACGACTTCGACCGAGATCGCCGCGAAGAACGACCTCGAGATCCGCAAGCGCCAGCTGGAACTCCTGATCGGCCGGACCGCGCCCGGCCTGTCCCCGCTCGGCAAGCGTTTCAGCCTGCAGCCGCCCGATCCCGTCAACATGGATCGCTGGGTAGCCGAGGCGGCCGATAACAATCTTCAAGTGCGCGTCAGCCGCGCGAGCCTGGAGTTCGCCGGCCAGGAAATCGAGCGCAACCGGGCCGGACACCGCCCGACGCTCGACGCTTTCGCCATCTACTCGGATGCGGGCTCCGGCTCGGGCATCCAGGGTGGCGCCGGCACCGACACCACCAGCAAGGTGGTCGGCGTGCAGCTGGCGATCCCGATCTACCAGGGCGGGCTCACCAGCTCGCGCGTGCGCGAGGCGGTCGCGAACGAGGACAAGGCGCGGCAGGACCTCGAGAACGCGCGGCGCACCGCCGAGCTAACCGCCCGCCAGACTTTCCTGGGCGTGACCAGCGGGCTCGCGCAGGTTCGGGCGCTGGAGGCGGCGCTGGTGTCGAGCCAGAGCTCGCTCGATTCCACGCGCCTCGGGCAGGAGGTGGGCGTGCGGACGCAGATCGACGTGCTGAATGCCCAGCAGCAGCTGTCGCAGACGCGGCGAGACCTCGCGCAGGCCAAATACAACTACATCCTCGCGCTGCTGCGGTTGAAATCCGCCGCAGGCCAGCTCGCCGAGCAGGACCTCGTGCTCGTCAATGCCTGGCTCGATAGATAACGGCAAAAGCGTGAATCGTGATTCG
>CAYYZZ010000205.1:1896-5142 GCA_964476235.1 uncultured Streptomycetaceae bacterium
TCGTGATTCGGAAGAACGAAAATCTCACGCTGCATCCGCCGTTGATTACGTTTTATCTGCCACCATTCAATCCCTCAAGGCCGACCTCCGGAAGCAAGTGCTCGCGCGACGCGATGCGCTGGGCGACGCTGATCGCAGATCATTGAGCGTAAGCATCACCGCGCGCCTGCTCGCGCTCGACGCTTACCGCAAGGCCGGCTGCGTCATGGCCTACATGGGCTTCGGCGGCGAGTTCGAAACCGCGGGCTTCATCGCCGACGTGCTCGCGCGGGGAAAGAAACTGGTGCTGCCCCGGGTGGAACGCGGCGGCCGCGCGCTCGGGCTGTACGCAGTGCGCGATCCGGGCGAGCAGCTCGAGGCCGGCGTGTGGGGCATACGACAGCCGCGCGCCGGCGTGTGCCCTGCGGTGTCCTCAGCGGAAATCGGGTTCGTGCTGGTGCCGGGCGTGGCGTTTACCGCGCGCTGCGAGCGGCTGGGCTATGGCGGCGGGTATTACGATGGATTCATCTGCGGCCTCGGAGCGCAGCGGCCGGCGCTGGTCGCCGCGGCGTTCTCCCTTCAGATTCTGCCAGCGTTACCGGTTTCCGAACGCGACCAGAGCGTGGATTGCGTTGTGACCGAGGACGCGGCCTACAGCCGCGTCCTTAAATAAAAAAACGGAAATGGCGGAAACCCACGTCTCGCAGCAACGGTTATCGGGTTTTATTTTCCGGTTTCTATTTATCGGGTTCTAGAGCTGAATCAGCGCTAGAACCCGATTGGTGGCGCCGCGGTGCGCGGCGCAGAACGCCAGTCCCGCCTGCCCCATGCGCCGAGCCGTTGCCGGGTCGCGCAACACGCGTTCGACTTCGCGCGCGAGCGCCGCAGGGTCCGGAACCCGGATCGCGGCCCCGGCCTGCACCGCGAGTGCCACGGCCTCCTCGAAGTTGTAGGTGGACGGCCCGATCAGCACGGGCTTCCCCGCCGCGCACGCCTCGATCAGGTTCTGCCCGCCGAGCGGCAGGAGGCTGCCGCCGATGAACGCGACATCGCACGCGGCATAGTAGGCGAACATTTCCCCCATGCTGTCTCCGAGCACGGCCCGGGTGCCGGGCGCGATCGCCGCATTCCCGCTGCGGCGCTGATAGGGAACGCCGCGCGCCGCGAGCAGCCGCTCCACCTCATCGAAGCGCTGGGGATGGCGCGGCACGATGACGGCAAGCAGCCCCGGCACGTCCATCCCCGCGAGCGCGTCGAGCAACAGCGCTTCCTCGCCCTCGCGGGTGCTGGCGGCGAGCAGCACCGGGCGCTGCTCGCCGAAGTCGCGGCGCCACTTGCGCCCGAGTTCGAGCTGCGCCGGCGGGGGCGTGACGTCGAACTTGACGCTGCCGGTGACCCGAACGCCGGCCGCCCCGAGCGCGGCGAGACGCCGCGCATCGTCCGCGCCCTGCGCCGCGATCGCGGTCAGTCCCGCAAGGCTTTCGCGCACGAGCCGCGGGAAGCGCAGGTAACCGGCAAAGGATTTCTCGGACAGCCGCGCGTTGACCAGGTAGAGCGGGACACCCTGTTCGCGGCAGGCGTGGATCAGGTTGGGCCAGATCTCGGTCTCCATCAGGATGCCTGCCCGCGGCCGGAAATGCCGGAGAAACCGCGCCACCGCGCCCGGATAATCGTACGGCAGATAGCAACGGACGACGTTCTCGCCGAACAGCGTCTCGCCGGTCTCGCGCCCCGTCGGCGTCATGTGGGTAAGAAGAATGCGCTGCCGGGGATATTTCGCCGACAGCGCCTGGATCAGCGGCTCGGCCGCGCGGGTTTCCCCCACCGAGACCGCGTGCACCCAGATGAGCGGGCCGTCCGCATCGTGCGTGTAATACCCGAAACGCTCGCCAACGTGCTCCAGGTACCCGCGCTGGCGGCGCGCGCGCCACACGAGGCGCGCGAGCACATACGGCAGCAGGAGATAAAGCAGCAGCGTGTAGAGAAAGCGCGCGCCGCTCATGCGCCGATTCTCTCAAGCGCGGCAAGCACGTCGAGTACCGAGGGCAGCATCCCGATGCCGCCGAGATTGACCGCGCGTGCGCAGCCATAAAGACCGGTCGCGGCCGGGTCGGTCGCGCAATAGAGGCCGACCGTCGGGACCGTGAGCGCGGCGGCAAGATGCGCGAGACCGGTGTCCACGCCGATGACCGCACCCGCGCCGGCGAGCACCGCCGCCGCATCCGCCAGCGACAGGCCCGGCGCCACCACGGCGTCCGGGATGGGCCGCGCGATTTCCTCCGCGCGCAGCCGCTCGTCCGTGCTGCCCCACGGCAGCACGCTGCGCATCCCGCGTTCCCCGAGCCGCGCGCCGAGCTCGATCCAGCGCTCCACCGGCCAGAGCTTGGCGCGGGCGCTGGTTCCATGGGCCAGCACGGCATAGCGCCCTTGCGGCAACCACACGAACTTTGCGGCGGACAGGCGTACCCCGTAATCGACGCTCACGGGCACGGCGTAGCCCAATGCCTGTGCGGCCAGCGCGCGGTTGCGATCCACTGCGTGCAACGTCCACGGCACGGCGTAGGTCCGGTCGTAGAAGAACGAGAGCGGCTCGCGGGCGCTCGCGAAATCGAGCCCGTAGCGTACGCCGCGAGCGGCGTACGCTATCAGCGCGCTCTTCAGCAGGCCTTGCGTATCAATCACAAGATCGTACGTGGTCTGCCGCAGTCCGTTCAGAAACGCGCGTATTTCCGTGCGCGTGCCGCCATTGAGGAGACTTGAGCGCCAGCGCCGGATCGCGACCGGCAGCACGCGCGCAACCGCGGTGTGCAACCGGGGAATGGCGGCGAAGGACTCTTCAACCACCCAGTCGATCTCGGCCCCGGGCACGGCCGTGCGGATGTCGCTCGCCACCGGAAGGTTGTGAACGACGTCGCCCAGAGACGAGGTCTTGACCAGCAGTATGCGCGGCATTAAGCAAGCTATCTATATGTTATGATTAGAAAAATATGCCAGTCGAGGGCACGGTGCATCAGGTTAACATCCGCCAAGAAAAATCCCAACTCTCGCGTATCGCTGCCCGATGAGTTCGAACGCGATTCTCGTCACCGGCGGCGCGGGGTTCATTGGGTCGAATTTCGTTCTCGACTGGCTCGCCACGAAGCGCACGCCGGTCGTCAACCTCGACCAGCTGACCTACGCCGGCAACACCGGCAACCTGGCGGGCGTGAAGGACGATGCGCGGCACGTTTTCGTCAAGGGCGACATCAACGACCGCGCGCTCGTCGG
>CAYYZZ010000206.1:0-3709 GCA_964476235.1 uncultured Streptomycetaceae bacterium
TGATCTTCTTGCCGTCGCAGTTGCGCAGCGCGGACTCGAGCACGACGCGAAGCGAAACCGGCAGGCGCGAGATATTGCCGAGCCCGGCTTTTTCCAGCGCGGGCAGAGAATAATATTTGCCGGTCTTGCCTTCGTACTTGAACTCTTGCAGGGAGTTGAAGAGGTTATGGCTCATAGTGGCTCCTGGATTTTGTCTTGCCGCCGGCGCGCGCGGCCGGGCGGTGCGGTTCACTTCGTGGCGGCGCATCGGCCGGCCAGAAGGGAAAAGGATTATATCTTGCACTGCGTCAGGCGGATAGCGCGCGCCACACTATGGATTTCCGCCCGAAATCGGGGCGCGCGCGTACGTGGCCGTGCCGTGGCTGCCGGGGCGGGGCGGGGCGAGACGGGCCGCGCAATCTTGGGTAAGATGTGAGCCGCAGCTGGAAGCGCGGGAGGGCGGCTGCGGTTCCACGACAAGTACAAGATCCGCCCGCAGGGGAGCTCTCGCATGGTGACCGACCGGGTCATCTTCGTCTGTACTATCATCATCGCGGTGGTGTATTTCTATGCCACCACGCTCATTCCCTCGCTCGAGATCGGGGACCCCCTGGGGCCGAAGGCGTTTCCGCGCCTACTCGGGATCTGCCTGCTGATCGGCGCGGGTCTGCTGTTCCTCGAGATGTGGAGGGACCGCAAGGCGAACGTGCCGCCGCCCGCCGAGGGCGAGCTGGCGCCCTGGCGCTACGCCGGGGTGATCGTGGCGGTCACGGTCTGGACCGGGATCTATTACGCCGGTTTGGAGAAGCTCGGCTACATCGTGGCGACCTCGATCTACCTGCTCGCGCTGATGGCCTGGTTCCACCGCGGGAAATGGGTGGCGAACGTGCTCACGTCAGTGCTGTTCGCCGGCCTGAGCTACTGGATGTTCTTCAAGCTCGATGTCAGGCTGCCGACCGGCATCCTGCCGTTCTGAAGGAGCGCGATGGAAACGCTGACCCATATCTACAACGGCTTCTCGGTCTGCCTGCAGCCGATCAACCTCTGGTACACCTTCCTCGGCTGCTTCCTCGGCACGATCATCGGCGTGCTGCCCGGCATCGGGCCCTCGGCCGGCATCGCGCTGCTGATTCCCGTGACCTACGGCATGAATCCGACGTCGGCTCTCATCATGATGTCGGGCATCTTCTACGGCGCGCGCTACGGCGGCTCGACGACGGCGATCCTGATCAACACGCCGGGAGAGGCGTCCTCGGTGATGACCACGCTCGACGGCTACCAGATGGCGCTAAAAGGGCGGGCGGGGGCCGCACTCGCGATCTCCGCGCTGGCTTCCTTCATCGCCGGCACGCTGGGGGTGGTCGGCCTCACCCTGTTCGCAATCCCGCTCGCGAGCATGGCGCTGAAGTTCGGTCCGGCGGAGTACTTCACCCTGATGTTCTTCGCAATGACGGCGGTGTCCTCGCTCGCGGGCAAGTCGCCGGCCAAGGCGATGATCTCGACAATCCTCGGCCTGATGATCGCGACCATCGGCATCGATCTCCAGAGCGGCCAGCCGCGCTACACCATGGGCGTGCCGGAGCTGCAGGACGGCGTCGGGTTCATCATCGCGGTGGTGGGCCTGTTCGCGATCGCCGAGGTGTTCACGACCCTGGAGGACATGACCAGGGGCGTGCGCTCCGAGATCATCCGCCTGAAAGGCAGGCTCTGGCTCACCAAGGATGAGTGGAACCGCTCGCTGATGCCGATGTTCCGCGGCGGCATCATCGGTTTCGTCATCGGCGTGCTGCCGGGCGCGGGCGGCACCATCGCGTCGATCATGTCGTACGTGTGGGAGAAGCGCGTGTCCAAGCACCCCGAGGAGTTCGGCAAGGGGGCGATCGAAGGCGTGGCCGGGCCCGAGGCCGCGAACAACGCCGATACCGCCGGCGCCATGGTGCCGCTGTTGACGCTCGGCATCCCGGGCGGCGGGGCGACGGCGGTCATGCTGGGCGCGTTCATCATGTATGGCATCCAGCCCGGGCCGCTGCTGTTCCAGAACCGGCCGGACCTGGTCTGGGGCCTCATCGACAGCATGTACATCGGCAATATCATGCTGCTGATCCTGAACCTGCCGCTGATCGGGATATTCGTGCGGCTGCTCTACATCCCGAGCGGCATCCTGATGCCCCTGATTCTGGCGATCTCGACCATCGGTATCTACGCCATCAACGGCAACCCGGTAGAGCTCTATTTCGGCCTGATCTTCGGGGTGATGGGGTACGTTTTCCGCAAGGTGGACATCCCGTTGGCGCCGATGGTGTTGTCGCTGGTGCTGGGCGGCATGATGGAGCAGTCGTTCCGGCAGGCAATGACGATCTCGGGCGGCAATCCCAAGATATTCGTGGGCAGCGTGATCTGCGTGACGCTGGTTGCACTCTCGGTCCTGTCCGTCCTGTTGCCGTTCCTGCTGCCGCGGCTCAAGGCCTGGCGCGACGGGTCCCGCGATACAGCGTAGCCATGGCCCATGCCATGGCCGCTAAGCTAGCGGCGTGATTCGTGAATCGTGATTCGACCGTGCTGACTCAACCCCTCTCCCCGGTTGGAGGAGACAGTTGGGTGCGGGGGAATACCAGTCAGCAGTCACACTTTCAAAGCCCCCTCCTCGTCGAGGAGGGGAGAAAGTAGAGTCGACTCACGAATCACGATTCACGAATCACGCTTTCGAATGGAGAGCATGAATGGGTAAGCGCATCGTCTTCGTCGGGGCGGGCGCGCTCGGCGGCTACGTCGGCGGGCATCTCACTCGCGCCGGTCACGACGTGACGCTGATCGACCCGTGGCCGGAGCACGTCGAGACCCTGCGCAAGAACGGCATCCAGCTCTCTGGCACGACACCCGCCGAGCGGCATACGGTGCCGGTCAATGCCATGCACATCACCGATGTCCAGAGCCTGGTGAAGCAGAAGCCGATCGACATCGTGTTCATGAGCGTGAAGTCGTACGACACCGAGTGGGCGACGTTGATGATCCGGCCGTACCTCGCTCCCGACGGGTTTATCGTCTCGCTGCAGAACTGCATCAACGAAGAGCGCATCGCGGCCCTGGTGGGGTGGGGGAGGACCGTGGGCTGCATCGCCAGCCTGATCGCGGTCGAGCTCTACCAGGCCGGCCACGTCAAGCGCACAGTGCCGATGGGAGGCGACAAGCACACCGTGTTCCGCGTCGGCGAGCCGCACGGCCGCTCGACGAAGCGCGTCGAGGAGATCGCGGAGATGCTGAAGGCGGTGGATAGCGCCAAGGTCACGTCCAATCTGTGGGGCGAGCGCTGGTCCAAGCTGGTGGTTAACTCGATGCGCAACGGGCTGTCGGCCGTGACCGGGCTGTGGGGCAACCAGCGGGACGCGCTGGAAGGCCCGAGATGGGTTTCCATACGGCTCGGTAGCGAGGCGGTGAGAGTGGGGCAGGCGCTGGGGTTCCAGCTCGAGAAGATGCTCGGCATGGAGGCCGAGGTGCTGGCGCGGGCGGGGGAGGGCCACCAGGACGCGTTGACCGAGATCACTAATGTGCTCATGGAGGCCGCCAAGAAGCGCTCCGACGACCAGCGCCCCTCCATGGCGCAGGACATCGCCAAGGGCCGCCGCACCGAGACCGACTACATCAACGGCCTCATCGCCGCCCGCGGCACGGAGATCCGCGTGCCGGCGCCGACGCACGCCAAGATGCACGAGGTGGTGAAGCGGGTGGAGCG
>CAYYZZ010000206.1:3809-5138 GCA_964476235.1 uncultured Streptomycetaceae bacterium
AAGCGACTGCGCTATTCCGCCATCGTCGACCGCCCGCCGCTGCTCTTGCCGGACAAGGCACGGGTCGTGGTCTGGCCGGTGGTCAACGTCGAAGTCTGGGATATCGGACGCCCGATGCCGCGGCAGGTGCTCCCGCCGCCGACGGGCGTCACACTGCTGCCCGATCTGCCGCACTGGGGGTGGCACGAGTACGGCAATCGCGTCGGCTTCTGGCGCATCAAGGCGATACTGGACGAACTCGGCATCGTCCCGTCCCTGTCGGTTAACGCCCGGGTGTGCCTCGACTATCCGCGCATCGCCAGGGCGTGCCGCGATGCCGGCTGGGAATTCATGGGGCATTCCTACGACCAGCGGCCGACGCATACCGAGCCCGACGCGGGCGAGATGATCCGCCGGTCGGTCAAGGTGATCCGGGAGTTCACCGGCAAGCGGCCGGTGGGATGGATGGGGCCGGGGCTGACCGAGACGCTCGATAGCCCGGAGCAACTCGCAGCAGCCGGCATCCAGTACGTTGCCGACTGGGTGATCGACGACGAGCCGTGCATGATCAAGACTCGCAAGGGCCCGCTCGTGACGATGCCGTACACATTGGAGCTGAACGATATCGCGATGATGGTGGTGCAGCATCACACGGCGCGGGAATTCGAGACGCGCTGCATGGACCAGTTCGACCGGCTTTACAAGGAAGGCAAGGAGCGGGCGAAGGTCATGGCGATCGCGGTGCATCCCTACATTTCGGGGGTGCCGCACCGGATCAGGTATTTCGAATCCGTGATGAAGCGGCTCAGGAAGCAGAAAGGCGTGCTGATCTGGAACGGCGCGCAGATCCTCGACTGGTATCTCAAAACCCGTAAACGTTAAGAACGAATGGAACCGCAGATTTTCATCTGTGTTTACCTGCGGTTAATATTGTTTCTTGCTGAAAAGGAGATGAAGTGAAGCTGCTGACATTTTCAGTGGAAGGGAAAGCGCGTCCCGGGGTGCTGAAGGGCGACCGGGTGATAGACCTCGCCGCGGCGGGGCTGCCGGCCGGGCCCAACGGCGGCTTGCTGGAGATCGCGCGTGGCGGCGATACCATGCTCGACCGCGCGCGCAAGGCGCTGAACGACGCGAAGGCGAAGACGTACGCGCTGTCGGAAGTGAAGGTGCTGCCCCCGATCCGGCAGCCCTCCAAGATCGTCGCCATCGGCCTCAACTACATAGACCACTGCAAGGAGACGGGTCTCCCGGTCCCGACCGTACCGGTGCCGTTCAGCAAGTTCACCAGCTCGGTGTGCGGGCCCTACGACGATATCGTCTGGCCGATGTCCGTGACGAAGGAAGTCGACT
>CAYYZZ010000207.1:0-5124 GCA_964476235.1 uncultured Streptomycetaceae bacterium
TGTCGAGGCGGATGCGGTGTCCCTTGCGGAACACCATGCAGGTCGGCCAGATCTCGACGTCCACCCGGACCGGCTCGTTTTTCTTCAGCCATTGCCGGCGGTCGTGCGGGTGGAAGGGGCGGTAGGGGCGGGAGAGATCCCGCTCGAGGCCGCGGTGGGAGGCGCGCAGCCAGCCTTTGGCGACCGGCACGTTCTGCTGCTGCTGGCCGACTTCCCACACGTCACGGCCATCGCGGTCGATGTTGCGGATCGTCGCGAACAGGTCCATGTCCTCGGTGGTGCTCGAGACCCACAGCGTCAACACCACCGGGCCGGTCACTTCCATGTCTTCCTTGAGCGGGGCGGTCTCGAAGGACACGCCCAGCCGCGGCAGGCTGCCGGGAAGCACGGTTGAAGTCCATGAGGCCGAGGCGATGCCTGCCTTGGACATGCCGGTCGCGAAGTAGGTGACGGCCCCCTTGCTTTTCGGTGCCGTGGTGACGAGCAGGCCCTCGGCCGTCTCGCGGTTTTTCACGGTCACGCGCGAGGGGTTCAGGTAGAAGCGCGTCCAGCGCGTGCGTTTGAGCGGCCATTCCCGCTCGTTGCGCCATTCGTAATTGTCCTTGCCGCCCTTGCGGATGAGGAGCTTCACCGGCGGCTCGTCCATCACGCCGTTCTTCTCGCCCTTCAGCCAGTAGTCGAAAAAGCGAATCTGGTCGCGGCGCCCGTCCTCGCTGTAGAAGGGGTGATAGTGGGTGCCGGCGTGGATGCGCAGCTTCTTGTGTTTCGAGGCGGCGCGCATGAACCCTTCCGTGTTGCCGCGCAGGTGCAGGCCCATCCCGCTCCAGTTGCCCGCGGTCAGCATCGGCACCTCGATGCGGCCCCAGTCCGCGCGGCGCTGGTCGAACCAGCCGGTGTCGAGGTTGTGGCGCATGTACTGCCACAGCCAGTTGTTATGGAAGGCGTCGGGGTTTTGCTCCTGCGGCTTACCCAGCAGATGGTGCGCCATGTGATTGTTGAACCAGTTGCCGACGAAGCCCAGGCAGAAGATGCCGCCGTGATAGGCGAGATCGCGGTACATGTCGGCCGCTCCCTCCCACGGGATGATGGCCTTGAGGGAAGGGGGCCTCAATCCCGCGACCAGCCACTGGTTCATCGCGAAATAGGAAATGCCGCTGGTGCCGATGCGGCCGTTGCACCATTTCTGCTTTGCCGCCCACTCGATGCAATCGTGAAAATCGAGCGCTTCCTGGCGCGACCAGGGATCGAACAGCCCGGGAGACTTGCCCGAGCCGCGCGTGTCCACGCGGATCGCGATGTAACCGCGGGGTATCCACCACAGGGGGTTGACCGTCTCCCAGTTCATCAGTGGGTTGGCCTTTTCCTCCAGGTCCGCTGGCGGCACCCACACCTTGTCCTTGCGGTAACCTCCGATATTCATGATCGCAGGGAAGCGGCCGCCCGATTTCGGCCGGAAGATGTCGGCCTTGAGGCGCGCACCGTCCCGCACCGGGATCTCGACGTCCTTCTCAACAAGTAGGTCGTGCTTGCGCTGGGAAGTTTTTCTCATGATTCCTGTTGATGAAGGACGCGGCCGGCGTCCTTCATTCGGCCTTGATGTTGTTCTCGACGACGATCTTGCCCCAGGTCTTGATCTCTTCCATCACGAACCGCTGGAATTCCTCCGGCGACCGGTTGACAACCCCGGTCATGAACACCTTGGCGAGCGCTTCCTTCGTCGCGGGGGTTTCCATGACTTTCACGACGTCGGCGTGGATGCGCTTGAGGAGCGGCTTGGGAATGCCGGCCGGCGCGAACAGGCCGTTCCAGGCGTTGGTGCCGAACCCCGGATAGCCCGCTTCGGCGACGGTCGGAACGTTGGGCAGCTCGGGCCGCCGTGTCGGCCACGTGGTGGCGAGGGGCTTGATCCGGCCGGCGCGGATGTTCGGCAGCGAGGACGCCAGGTTGATGAACATGAATTGAATCTCGTTGCCCATGATCGCCGGGATCATCTGACCGGCGCCGCCCTTGTAGGGAACGTGCGTCATCTCGATGCCCGCGTGCTTGAGAAACTTGACGGCGTCGAGATGAGGGTATGATCCGACGCCCGCTGAACCGTAATTCATCTTCCCGCCCGTCTTCCTGGCGTAGTCGACCAGCTCCTTCATGCTCGATACCGGTACCGCGGTGCTCACGACCCAGAGATGGGGCAACTGGATCAGGTTGGTGACGCCGGTAAGGTCGCGTGAAGGCTTGATCTTGAGCGAGGCAAACGTTGTTTCGTTGATGGCGTTGGTCGAAACGTTTCCGACCTGCAGCGTGTAGCCATCAGGCGGGGCCTTCGCCGCCAGCTCGAGCGCGATGGTGCCCGAGGCGCCCGCCCGGTTGTCGACGATGACCGGCTGGCCCCACAGCTCGCTGATGCCGGTCTGCAGCAGGCGCGCCGTAATGTCGGTGGCGCCGCCCGGCGAGTAGGGTACGATCAGGCGCACCGGCCGCTGCGGAAACTTCTCGGCCGCGTGCGATGCGGTGGCGCCGGCCGTGAGCACGGCGGCGAGCAGTAGGCTTCCGATTTTCGCGATTTGCATGGTTTTCTCCCGGGAATGCGTCGAGTCCTGCGCTTCTCTCTATGCCGTCACTTCGTTGCTTTCAGGTCTTCCGCGCTGATCGGCAGCTTGACCGGGCGTTTGAGCTTCGCGGAAAGGTCGATCGCCTTGGTCAGCATCAGGCGATTGTGGCCCTCGCGGGCCGTCGCGTGCTGCGTGGTGACGCCGAGCGACACGCGGTTCAGCCAGGAATTGGTTTCCTCGCGCATGGGGCCGCGCAGCTCGCCCAACGCCATGTCGCCGACCGGGTAGCTGGTCAGGAAATCGACGTGGCGGCGCTTGTCCGGCGCATAGCCTTCGGCCTGTATCAGGTTGGTCGCCAGGACCATGTCGCGGTGCGTGTCGTCGATGGTGAGCACCCCTTCGGTGCCGACTGCGCCGACTTCCAGGCTGTAGACCGCGCCGGGCCAGATTTCGGGCAGCGCCCAGGAAATCACGCCGTGGTAGATCGCGCCATCGTCGAAAATGATGGTATAGCCGGTGCCGTCCACGCCTTGCCACGTGGGCCCCAGCGCCTTGTTCACCGAACGCGCGTAGACCTCGACCGGCTGCTTGGCTTCCATCAGCCACATCACGATGTCGAGCGCATGCGTGCCGGAGATCACCATCGGCGTCACTTCCGCCCGGTTGTCGCTCCTCTTGTAGTTGTCGATGGCGACCAGCCGGTTCATGAAGGCGCGCGAGGTGACCATCGTGACCTCACCGAGCGCGCCGGTCCTGACTTTCTCTTTCGCCACGAGCCAGCGGCGGCGGAAGCGCTGGGTGTAGCCGATCACGGCATCGACGCCGGATTTCTCGATGGCGGCGAGCGTGCTTGCGGATTCAGCCAGGTCGGTTGCGAGCGGCTTTTCGATCAGCATCGGCAGCCTGCGCTCCGCGGCCAGAATGACCGGGTCGACGTGCAGATGCTCGTCGGTGGAAACGACGACCGCGTTGACCTCCGGGCGCGCGAGCAGCTCGCGGAAATCGGTGGTGACGAAATCCGCGCCGCATTTCTCGCGCACGATTTCGCCACGCTCGGGATTGATCTCGGCGAGGCCGATCCAGTCCACCTCGGGGTGGCGTGCGGCGAGCTCGCCGCGGATCAGGCCGACGCGACCGGCGCCGATGATGGCGAGGCCGATGCGCTTGGGTTTCTTCTTCATTACGGCGTGATCCGTGATCCGTGATCCGTGATCCGAGCCAGGTCCTGGCAGCTTCGCATGTTGGTGTCCGTCCTGCTTATCTTGGCGTCTTGGCGACTTGGCGGCTAATTCAGCATTTCAGCGCGCGGTAGCGGCCGCCGGACGCGACTCGGGCAGCGGCAGGTTGACCGGCTCGCGGCGCTCGGCGGAGATGTCGGCTGCGATATAGACCTCCATCACCTGGCGCGCCTGCTCGGGGGTGACCAGCACCGGGCGGTCGCAGGCGACGGCCTCGAGGAAGTGCACCGTCTCGGCCTTCATTGGGCCGGCGTAGGCGTGGTCCACGAACTCGCCGGGCATGGACGACATCGGCAGGCGCATGCCCTCTCGCACGGTGTTGAGGATCACGTCGCGGTGGCTGTCGTCCACCAGCAGCGCCCCCTCGGTGCCGATCATCTCGATCCAGGTGGTGGAGAAATTCGGGTAGCCGACCGGCAGACTCCAGCCGGCGTTGATGACGAAGGAGAGCCCGTTGTCCATGGTGACGATGATGATCTGCGTATCAGGAATGTCCGCCCCGGTGGACTTCTTCATCACGCCATAATTGGTCGTCGAATACACCCGTACCGGCTTGGCGGGCTCCAGGCACCACAGCACGAAGTCGAGATCGTGGGTGGCCTCCATCGCGGCGGGGGAGAGCTTGCCCCGTCCGGTAATCTTCTTGCCCAGGCTGCGGGTAATGTGGCGGCTGACCAGCGCGCTCACCGGTTTTCCGATGGTGCCGTCGGTGATGGACTTCTTGACGTAGGCGAACTTCGGGTTGAAGCGCTGGGAGTAGCCGATGGTGAACTTGAGCTTGTTCTTGTTCGCGATCGCGATCAGCTCGTCGGCCTCGTGCAACTCGATCGCGATCGGCTTCTCCAGGAATACGTGCTTGCCGGCGAGCAGGCATTCGCGCGCCATCGGGTAGTGGTTGGTCTCCGGCGTCGCCGAGATCATGCAGGCGTCGATCTCCTTGATCTTCAGCAGCTCGCGGTAATCGGTGGTGGCGGTCTTCGCGCCGGTCGCTTTGGCGACTTCCGCCAGGCGCTCGGGCCTGATTTCCGAGAGGTGGAGGTTGCCGACGACCGGGTTGCTGGCACAGGTCTCCGCGCGGATGCCGCCGCACCAGCCGGTGCCGATGATGCCGACGTTGATGGGCTTCACAGTTTCTCCAAACCGGGGTTTTGCTGCGGACAGAAATGCGGATTATGTCGCATAATGCGCCTCTCAGGTAAGGGGGGTTGGTGAAGCAATTGGCTCCGCATATCTGCATAGCCGCGTCCCGCCGCTCGGCGAAACGGATTGAGAGGAGGAGCCGTGCCGTTCTACCGTTTTGAGGACATCGAAAGCCACTACCTGACGCCGCACCTGTC
>CAYYZZ010000208.1:0-5068 GCA_964476235.1 uncultured Streptomycetaceae bacterium
ATCCCCCCGCTGTCCCTGGCCACGGTGTAGAACTGGAGGTAGGGATTGGCCGCGATGCCCGAGCCCAGCTCGGCGCGGAAAATCTCGGCCCCGTTGTAGCGCACGACGAGGTTGTTGATGACGTTCTTCGGGATGGCGCGCCCGAGGACGTCGTAGCGAAAGCCGGTCTCCATCGGGTGCTGGATCGCGATGCGGACCTCGATCACCTCGCCGCGTTTCGCCCGTTCCGGCAGCTGTACTCGCGCAACCATGTCAGGAAGCATCCAGGCAGGCGGACTCGGTGACCTCGACCTCGACGCTCCCCGACCAGTACGATCCGTCCGAGAGCTGCGCGACGGCGAGTACGCGCTGCGTGCCGTTCAGCCGCACGCGCGTCGCCACTTCCGGCCGGCCCGCCATCGGGCCCAGATGAAACGTCGCCATGACCGGGCGCGGGTTCCGCTCAGACAGCAGCGTGATGCTGCGCACGTGATCGGCGGCAGTCATCGGGCTCTCCACGCTCACCTTGAGCGGCACCGAGTGGCCGTTGTCGGCAAGCCGCGGGGTGTCCACCGTCACGCGCCCGGGGCTGACCTTCGCGCCGCCCGCGACTTTCAGGAGGAGCGGGGCGAACGGATCGGACTGGGCGCGCGCCGCGCGCGCTAGCAGTGGGGCCGCGGCAAGGCCTGCCAGCACGGAAACGAAACGGCGGCGCGTGGGCGTATCCATCAGCGGAGCGTTAGCAAGTAAGCGACAGTGTCCTCGACCTGCTGCGCGGTCAACACCGGCTTGCCGCGCCAGGCTGCGGCCACCTGGTTGAGCCCCTCCACCCGGTAATAGGACGGCATGATGGTGTCCCGGTTCAGGTGCATGGAATCGACGATGCGCAGCCGCAGCTGGCCCGCGTTGAGCCGCGCCCCGACGCCGGAGAGCGGGAGCGCAAGATTGCCCATGAAGCGCGCCCCGGTCTCGGGCGCGGCGTGACACAACAGGCAGTTGCCGTCGCGCCCGAGCAGGATGTCGCGCCCGCGCGCCGCGTCCCCCGGCGCCGCCGCGAGCGGCTTGCGGATCGCATCGCCCTCCACGCGGTATGGCGCCAACGCATCCGCCGCCCCGGCGGGGTGCCCCGCCACCACGCCGAGCACCGCAAGCCAGCCGAGCAAACGCACGTTATCGCCGGCCTCCCCGTGCCTAAACGAGGGTGAGGCCGTGGTTCTTGATCGGCAGGGTGCGCACCGGCTTGCCGGTCGCCGCGTGGATGGCGTTCAAAACCGCGGGCGCCGTCACGCAGATCGTCGGCTCTCCCACGCCGCCCCAGAAGTCGTAGGTCGGCACGATGACCGTCTCGACCTTGGGCATCTGGGCGAGCCGCGCGGGCCGGTAAGTGTCGAAGTTCAGCTCCACGGCCCGCCCGTTCTGAATCGAGATCTCGTTTTGCAGCGAGTCGAAGCCGTAAGCCACCGAGCCTTCGACCTGGGCGGCGATCGTGGCCGGGTTGACCGCGTGGCCGCAATTCAGCGCCAGTACCATGCGGTGGACCTTGACTTCGCCCTTGCCGCTCACCGAGACCTCGGCGACGGCCGCCGAGTAGCTGCCATACCCCATGAACTGAGCGATGCCGCGATGGACTCCGGCAGGCAGAGGTTTGCCCCAATCGCCCTTCTCCGCTGCTGCATTGAGCACGCCCAGATGCTTCGGATGGTTCTGCATCAGGGCGCGGCGGAACTCGAGCGGGTCCTTGCCAGCCGCCCTGGCCACTTCGTCCATGAAGCATTCGAGGTACAAGCCGTTCTGGTTGGTGTTGACTCCCCGCCATGGTCCGACCGGCACGTGCGAGTTGCGCATCGCGTACTCGATCATCAGGTTGGGCACGGTGTAGCCGAACTGCGCGTCGTGGGGCTCCGGCCACAAGCCCTGGAGCTGCCTGCGGTCCTTGCCTTCCTTGATGTTGTGCGGAGCCAGGTAGGCATTGATCGACTGCCCCGACACGCGGATCTGCATGCCGACGAGATTGCCGTTCTGGTCCACGCCGGCGGACAGCTTGCACTGCGAGATCGGCCGGTAGAAGTCGTGCGCCTGGTCTTCCTCGCGGCTCCAGGCCAGCTTCACCGGGACGCCCGGGAACTGCTTCGCGATGGCGACGCCCTGGCGCACGTAATCCTGCGTGCCGCCGCGCCGGCCGAAGCCGCCGCCGAGGCCGTGGTTGTAGGCCTCGCATTGCGCGAGCGGCAGGCCGGATGACGTGGACAACGCGGCCAGCGAGGCTTCCGCGTTCTGGCTCGGCATCCACACCTCGGCCTTGTCCGCCGTGATCCTGACCGTGCAGTTCATGGGCTCCATGCACGAGTGGGACAGGAATGGCGTACTGTAAACCGCCTCGACCTTCTTCGCCGCGCCTGCGATGGCGCCCATCGCATCGCCGACGTTGGTGTCGGCGAAAGCATCGTTCGACGTCAGCCCGTCCCTCAAATGCGCCGCGATCGTCGCGCTCGACTGCTTCGCACCGGGCCCTTCATCCCATACGATCGGCAGCGCGTCGAGCGCCGACTTCGCCCGCCACCAGGTATCGGCGACGACGGCGACGCCCGTCTCGCCCACCTTGACGGCGCCGCTCACGCCGCGCCGATCCTTGATCCTGGATTCGTCGAAGCTCACCAGCTTGCCGCCGTACACCGGGCAATCCTTGATCGCGGCGTGCAGCATGCCCGGCAGCTTGAGGTCGATCGAATAGATCCTGCTGCCGTTCACCTTGTCAGCCGTGTCGAGCCGCTTCATGGGCTTGCCGGCGACCTTCCAGTCCCTCGGGTTCTTGAGCTGTATGCTCTTGGGGTCAGGCGCGGTCAGCTTGGCCGCCGCTCCTGCGACCTTGCCGTAGCTCGTCGAGCGGCCGGAAGCAGCGTGCGTGATGACGCCGTTGGCCACGGTGACTTCTCCGACCGGCACGCTCCACTGGTCGGCCGCCGCTTGCAGCAGCATCATGCGCGCTGCGGCGCCGCCCTGGCGGACATAGTCGTTCGAACCGCGGATGCCGCGGCTGCCGCCCGTCGCCATGTCGCGCCAGATGCGTTTGCGGGCGAGGTTCTGGCCGGGGGTAATCGGCTCGATGGCCACCTTCCTCCAGTCACACTCCAACTCCTCGGCGACGAGCTGGGCGAGCCCGGTGTGCGTGCCCTGCCCCATTTCTGCGCGCGCGATGCGGATGACGCAGGTGTCGTCCGGCTTGACGACGACCCACGCGTTGACCTCGGGATCGCCGCCGGCCGCGCTTTGCGCCGCAGCCGAACCGATGCCCGCATTTATCCCCAGGGGAAGGTGGAAACCGAGCGCCAGCCCGCCGCCTGCTGCCGCGGAGCCGACGATGAACTTGCGACGCGAAAACTTCGGAGCTTTGCTGGAGATCGTGCTTTTCATGATGGTTCTCCTCAGGCCTGGATGCCGGAATTACCGGCGGCGGCAACAGGGCCGTCCGCCCCGGCCGTATCGGCCGACATGTGAATAATGGAGCCGCCGCCCTTGCCCGTACCGGCCGCCATGTGTATGGCCGCCCGTATGCGCTGATAGGTGCCGCAGCGGCAGATATTGGTCATCGCTTCGTCAATATCCTTGTCGGTCGGCTTCGGGTTCTTCCTGAGCAGTGCAGCGGCAGCCATGATCTGGCCCGACTGACAATAGCCGCACTGGGGGACGTCGAGCGCCGCCCAGGCTTTCTGGACGGGATGCGAGCTGTCGCGCGACAGACCCTCGATGGTGACGACGCGCTTGCCCGCCGCCGCCGACACCGGCAGCGAACAGGAGCGCACCGGCTCGCCGTCGAGATGCACGGTGCAGGCGCCGCATTGGGCGACGCCGCAGCCATACTTGGTGCCGGTCAGGCCGACCTGCTCGCGAATCACCCACAGCAGGGGCGTATCGGGCTCGACGTCGACCTGTTGCGACCGGCCGTTGATATTGAGCTGGATCATGGCTACTCCTCCGTTTTTGCAGCCGGACTATCGGCTTGCGGCAAGATTATGCCGAGTGTATTGCAGGGTCAAGCTCCCGGCCGGACGCAGCGGAAAGCCCGCCAAATGAGCCGGTTGCGGCCGGGACTCCGGCGGTCACACGACCGTGATCTTGGCCGACTCGGTCACGGAAAAGCCGTTGTCGCCGGTCCATCGGAATTCGATCGCGCCGCTCTCGGTTGCGACCGTGGTGAAGGTGAGTAGCGGATTGGCCGAGATCGCCGGATGCAATTCGGCACGGAAGATCTCGACGCCGTTATATAGGCAAACGAACTGCCGGATGATGTCGCGCGGGATCAGCGCGCCCAGTTGCGTGCGCCTGAAGCCGGTCTCCATCGCGTGCCTGACCAGCGTCTTGATTTCGATGATCTCACCGCGCCTCGTGGTCGCGGGAACGTTGACGACGGCGCTCGCGCTAGCCATTTATATCAGCCCTTCCTCGAGGCAGGCCGAAAGCGTGACCACGACGCTCACGCTGTCGGACCAGAACGAGCCGTCGCTCAACTCGGCGATCGCGGTCACCGTCTGGGTGTCGGCGATCCGCACGCGGGTTGTAATGCCCGCCCGGCCGGCGCGCGGGCCGAGAAAGACACTGACCACGTTCGGCAGGGGATTCTTCTCGGTGAAGACGTGGATCGCCTTCACGTGGTCGGCCTGCGTCATCGGGCTCTCGACCGCGACCGATAGGGACACCGAGTTGGAGTTATCGATGAGCGGCGGCATGTCGAGCCTGACCCTGCCGCGGCGCACCGGCGCCTGGCCTGTCACTTTGCGTATCGCCTCCTGCATCGCGGCGGGTGTCGCCTGCGCCCCTGCGGGAGCGGACGCGAGCCCGATGCCGCCGGCGATACCGCCGGCGGCGATGAGGAAATGACGGCGCGAGGTCACCTAAACCATCTGGATGCCGTGGTTCTTCAGCGGCACCGAGCGTATGCGCCTGCCGGTTGCGCGGTAGAACGCATTCAACACCGCCGGCGCTGCGACGCAGATGGTCGGCTCGCCGATACCGCCCCAGATGGCGCCGCCGGTCGGCATGATGATCGACTCCACCTTCGGCATCTGCGCGATGCGCATCGAGTTGTAGGTGT
>CAYYZZ010000209.1:0-5025 GCA_964476235.1 uncultured Streptomycetaceae bacterium
CGTTAACGTGAACTCGATGGCGGCGAACCTCACCAACCAGGTGCGCGGCATCGCGCAGATCGTGACAGCGGTCGCGAACGGTGATCTGAAACGCAAGATCGTATTCGAGGTGAAGGGAGAAATCGCCGCGCTCGCGGATACCATCAACAGCATGATCGACACGCTGGCGACGTTCGGCGACCAGGTGACCAACGTGGCACACGAGGTGGGCATCGAGGGCAGGCTCGGCGGCCAGGCCAAGGTTCCCGGTGCCGCCGGATTGTGGCGCGCCCTCACCGACAACGTGAACCAGCTGGCGGCGAACCTCACGACGCAGGTGCGGGCGATCGCCGAAGTGGCGACCGCCGTGACCAAGGGCGACCTGACGCGGTCGATCATGGTAGAGGCGAACGGAGAGGTCGCGGCCCTGAAAGACAACATCAACGAGATGATCCGCAACCTCAAGGACACCACGCACAAGAACACCGAGCAGGACTGGCTCAAGACCAACCTGGCCCGGTTTACCAGCATGCTGCAGGGCCACCGCGACCTGCCCGCCGTTTCCAGGCTCGTCCTGTCCGAGCTGGCGCCCCTGGTCAACGCCCAACAAGGCGTGTTCTATACGCCGATCACGCGCGGCAACGAGCCCCATCTCGAGCTGCTGGCGAGCTACGCCCATAAACCGAACAAGAGCCTGCCGCGGACGCTGCGGTTCGGCGAAGGCCTCATCGGTCAATGCGCGCGCGAGAAGAAGCGGATCCTGCTGACCGACCTGCCGCACGACTACATCCGGGCCGGCTCGGCGCTGGGTTCCGCTGCGCCGGTGAGCGTCATCATTCTGCCGGTGCTGTTCGAAGGCGAGGTCAAGGCGGTGATCGAGCTGGCGTCGTTCAAGCAGTTCGGCGAGGCGCATCTGTCGTTCCTCGATCAACTCACCGAGAGCATCGGCATCGTGCTCAACACCATCGAGGCCAACATGCGGACCGAGGACCTGCTCAAGCAGTCCCAGACCCTCACAACGGAGCTGCAGAGCCAGCAGCAGGAACTCAAGAACACCAACGATCGCCTGGAACATCAGGCGGAGAACCTGCAGAAATCGGAAGGCTTGCTCAAGAAACAGCGGGAGGAGCTGAAGCACACCAACGAGCAGCTCGAGGACAAAGCGCTGCTGCTCTCGGAGCAGATGCGGCAGGTGGAATACAAGAACCGCGAGGTCGAGCAGGCGCGGGCGGCGCTGGAGGAGAAGGCGGAGCAGCTCGCGCTCAGTTCGCGCTACAAGTCGGAGTTCCTCGCCAACATGTCGCACGAATTGCGCACGCCGTTGAACAGCCTGCTGATCCTCGCCCGGCTGCTCGCCGACAACCCCGGCAACAATCTCCAGTCAAAACAGATCGAGTACGCGCAGACCATACACGCGGCGGGCACCGATCTGCTCTCGCTCATCAACGATATTCTCGACCTCGCCAAGATCGAATCCGGCACCGTCACGCTGAGCATCGCCCCGGAGAGCTTCGCCGACCTGCAGGATTACGTCGAGCGCACGTTCCGCCAGGTGGCCCAGGACCGGATGCTGGATTTCGCCGTGACCATCGACGGGAGTCTGCCCGCGACGATACAGACCGACACCAAGCGGCTGCAACAGATCCTCAAGAACCTGCTGTCGAACGCATTCAAGTTCACCGAGCACGGCAAGGTCTCATTGCAGGTCGCCCCCGCGAAATCCGGCTGGAAGCGCGGCAACGTTTCGCTCGACACAGCGGCCGGCGTGGTGGCGTTCACCGTGACCGATACCGGCATCGGCATCCCGGAGAACAAGCAGAAGATCATATTCGAGGCGTTTCAGCAGGCGGACGGCACGACCAGCCGCCAGTTCGGCGGCACCGGGCTGGGGCTCTCCATCAGCCGCGAGCTGACGCGCCTGCTGGGCGGGGAAATACGCGTCAGCAGCAGCGCCGGCAAGGGCAGCACGTTCACGCTCTATCTGCCGCTTTCGCTCAAGCCGACCGGCGCCGAGCACGGCATGTCCACGCGGACCGCCGCCGAACCGTCCCGCCTCCAGCCGGCGTACGTCAACGGCAACGCGTCCCGGGACGGCAAGGGGTCGAAGGCCGGTCTTGCGCCGCGTCCCCAGCCGGCGGTACGGGATGACCGCGACATCATCCGCGGCGGCGAGCCCGTCGTCCTGATCGTGGAAGACGACAGCCGGTTCGCGTCCGCGCTGCTGGATCTGATGCACGAGCACGGTTTCAAGGGCGTCGTCGCGCCCGACGGCAACTCGGCCCTCATGCTGGTGAAGGAGCTCATGCCGGACGCGATGACGCTGAATCTGAAGCTGCCCGACATGGACGGGTGGGCGGTCCTGGATCTCGTGAAGCACGATCCCGCGACCCGGCACATGCCGGTGAGCGTGATCTCGGTGGACGACCAGATGCACAGGTGCCTCAACATGGGGGCGCTGGATTTCGCCCAGAAGCCTGCCGCGAAAGAAGCGTTGCAGGAAGTTCTGGCGAAGACGCGCAATTACATCGAGCGGGAGATCAATACGCTGCTCGTCGTCGACGGCAACGCGCGGCAGCGGGAAGACATCCTCGAGGCGGTGCGCGGGGGCGACATCCGGATCTCCACGGTGGACACGGGCAAGGAGGCGCTCGAAGCCCTGAAGGAAAACCGGTTCGATTGCATGGTGCTCGGCCCGGACATCCGCGACATCTCTGCCATGTCCCTGATCAAGAAGCTTGTCAAGACCGAGCACGCCTCCGGGATGCCCATCGTCATGTACGGGCCGGACGGCTTCACGCCGAGCGAGCAGGACGACTTCAGGAAACTGGCGGAGATCGCCATCCCCAAGAACGCGCGCTCCCTCGAGGCGCTGCTGCACGAGACCGTGTTGTTCCTGCACCGGGCGGTCAAGAATCTGCCGCCGAAAAAGCGCGACGTGCTGGTCAATCTGCAGAAGATCACTCCGGAATTGCGCGGGAAGAAAGCGCTGATCGTCGACGACGATATCCGCAACATCTTCGCGCTGACGGGGGTGCTGGAGCAGCACGGAATGACCGTGATTCACGCGGAGAACGGCAAGGACGGGATCGAGCTGCTCGAGCGCAATCCGGACGTCGACATGGTGCTGATGGACATCATGATGCCGGAACTCGACGGCTACGACACGACCCGCATCATCCGCAGGCTCGAGCAGTTCAAGAGCCTGCCGATCATCGCCGTCACCGCGAAGGCCATGAAAGGCGACCGCGAGAAATGCGTGGAAGCCGGCGCCTCGGACTATATCGCCAAGCCGGTCAACATCGAGCAGCTCCTGTCGCTGCTGCGGGTCTGGCTGGTCCACTGAGCAGGGGGCCGCCATGCCGGGTTCTTCGAAGGCCAACATCCTCATGGTGGACAACCAGCCCGGCGGCCTGAACGGGTTCGACACCGCGACCCTGATCCGCAAGCGCAGGCGCTCGGGAGGGGCTGTACGGTTGTAGTCATGAGCTGGTGCCAAACCAAAACCCCGCCGAAGCGGGGTTTGGAGTGCGATTGAAGCTTGACGAAGATTAGGCGGAGGCGGCTTCCTTCCGCTGGCGGCGGCGCGCCACCCAACCCATCAGGCCTAGACCGGCGAGCATCATGGCGTAGGTCTCGGGTTCGGGGATGGGGGTTGTTGGGGTATACCAAGCGCTTCCATCTGGCTCGACAGTATTAGGGATCCGCTGCACGTGCAACGCAAAATCATTGAAAACGACTGGTTGAACGGTAACAAACGTCGCGGTCCACTTGACCCATTCCATAGCCTCTATAAGACGTCCTTGGTTATTGAAGTCAAAACTAAAGTCCCAAACCCCAGTAGGCCCACCCGCGTTTGTCGCCTTGACCGAATCGACTGTGGCATTGCCCCAGGATATTTCAATATTGCTTATCAAAACGTTTTGCTTGGTTACGGCTGGGTCGGTATCCACTGCCAGACGCCCGATTGCCGGTCCGCCACTCGTGGCCGGAGGGCTCCCAAACAATGAACGGAGGTCGTACGATTCAAGGCGAAAGTCATACACGTTAGGCACGGTCGGGGACACGGAGAGCTGGGCAAATGTCGCGCTCGGTTGAAAAGTTCCGCTAAGGAGCGTGCCGAAATCGTACAAGACGGCGCCTACAGGAGACGAAACCGAGCAAGTTGCGATTCCCAGGCCCACGAACAGTGCGCGCAGCAGGCCACTAAATTTATTTTTCATGATCAATAACTCCTATTTAACTGTTTAACTTCTGTTGAACCACCCCACACTCAATATACGGGGCGCGGCCGCAGCCCGCTATCAAGGCCCCTCTATTTTTTTGTGGCGCGGTGTCTATCCGGCGTCGTTGATCCACTACAAGCACGGGCGCACCGCCGGGGATTCAGTCTGGAGAAATCGACGATGAAACAATTTAAACGCTTATCCGTGTTTTCTCGCCATCGTGTTCGTGTCGGTTCTGGGTTGCGCGGGCAGTTCGACGCGGGAAAGCACCGGGGAGTACATCACCGACAGCTGGATCACGACCAAAGTGAAGGCGGCTTTGGTCGATGATCCGCAGGTCAAGGCACGCGAAGCTAACGTCGAGACCTTCAAGGGCGTGGTGCAGCTCAGCGGCTTCGTGAGTTCCGATGCGGCCATGTACCAGGCAGTCGGGGTCGCGCGCCCCATCCGAGGCGTGACCGACGTCAAGAACGACATGCACATCAAGTAGCGCCGTAAGGGGCGACTAGCGTATCTGCGACGGGCTGTGGGGCTGCGAAGAGAAATCGCGATCGATTTCGAATCGCCGTGGCGCTATCGCTCGACTTGTTCGCAGGGAGGCTTAGAGCAGGTAACAAAATGAGGGGGTACTCCCCTCATACTCCCTGGAACCTATCTCAACCATAGGCACGTGTGCGACGGAGGCGATGTGGAATGCAGTTCTAGGAGGAGAACCCGCAGCAATATGTCGATATTGCAAGGATTCCCGACACCGAAAAGCGCCCAGAGCGCCCCGTCCCGTCGGATTGCGGCCAGGAGGCCCGCGGACGGCGGAGCAGTGCCT
>CAYYZZ010000210.1:0-5023 GCA_964476235.1 uncultured Streptomycetaceae bacterium
GTGGTTGCGACCGAAACGCACGCCGCCAGGAACAGGACGAATTCGATGATGCGTTCCTTGACGTGGCGCAGCTTGCGCCGCGCCAACCGGTCGCTGACGAAAGTATCCGGCAACACCTCTATCCTGTCGGCCTGGGAAAACGTGGACATTATTGCGGATTGGCGCCCATTATTGCAGGTTTGCCTGATGGCACTCCAGCGTCCCGAAAAAAAGGGGAGGGGTGTGTTACCCCTCCCGCGGACCTGAGAGTCTGGCGATTAAAGCTTGGCTTCCAGCTTCATCAGCTGCTCGATGGTCAGCCCGATCTTGTTCCCGCCGTCGAACTTGGTGCCGAGGCGCATTTTGCCCATCGATTCGAGATTGTAGCTATAGGCCTTGGCCGGCAGCGGGACGTACTTCACTTCCCTGGCCAGTTTCTCACCGTGCTTGTTGTAGTACTCGATGAACTCCCTGACCTCCGGCTTCTTCATCGCGGCGGCATTGACGTAGATGAAGATCGGCCGGGCGAGCGGCTGGTAGGTACCGTTCAGCACATTCTCCATCGAGGGCTCAACCGCCTTGCCGCCGGGCTTGTCCACGATCGGCACGGACTTGAGCTTGTCCCGGTTCTCCACGTAATAGGCGAAACCGAAGAAACCCAGCGCATTGATATCGCGCGATACGCCCTGCACCAGCACGTTGTCGTCTTCGCTCGCGGTAAAGTCGCCGCGGCTCGACTTGGATTTTCCGGTAATGGCTTCGGTGAAGTAGTCGAACGTGCCCGAGTCGGCGCCCGCGCCGAAGAGCCTCAGGGGGGCGCTCGGGAATGCCGGATTGATCTGGTTCCAGTGGGTGACCTTGCCCTGGGCCGCCGGCTCCCACATCTTCTTCAGTTCGGCAACCGTCAGGCTCTTGACGAAGCTGTTCTTTGGATTGATCACGACCGTCAATGCATCGTAGGCGATCGGCATTTCGAGATAGGCAATCCCGGCCGCCTTGCAGTCTTCCATTTCCTTCTTGAGGATCGGACGCGAAGCGTTGGAGATATCGGTCTCGCCGCGGCAGAACTTCTTGAAGCCGCCGCCGGTGCCGGAGATACCCACCGTCACCTTGATCGCGCCTTTCTTGGATTTCTGGAAATCTTCAGCGACCGCCTCGGTGATCGGGAACACCGTGCTCGAGCCGTCGATCTTGACGATCTGGGCGTGGACTGCGGTCGCCCATCCGCCCAAAGCGGACACCAGCGCGGCGGCATAACCCAACATATTCATTTTACTAATGTTAATCATGTCTTTTCTCCTGTCGTCACGGTTCTTTGTCTAGGTAACGCAGGCATCCTAACCCTGTGGTGTTACAACTTCATGACAAATGTGACAGGAGCGGCCGGCTACTGGCGGCCGCGATCCGCAAGGAGCCAGCGTATGACGGGCACTGCGGCGAGCGCCAGCGTGAGACTGTGGGGTTGATGAATGAAGTCGAGGCGGTGAACCCGTCAGGCGGATTTGCGCACCGCTGCGGCGATATGGTTCGCCCAATGGCGGACTTTGCCGGCGTCGCGGCCTTCCACCATGACGCGGAACACCGGCTCGGTGCCGGAGGGGCGGAGCAGCACGCGCCCGCCGCCGTCGAGCCCGGCCTCGGCCTCTCTCACCGCACGCCTGACTCCGGCATTGGACATCGGACCGAGCGGATTCCTGACCGGTACGTTCACCAGAACCTGCGGGTAGAGCTTGAGCGTACCCGCCACTTTGGAGAGCGTCGTGCCGGTTTCCGCCAGCGCGCGCAGCACCTGCAGGGCGGAGATGATGCCGTCCCCCGTGGTGTGCTTGTCCAGGCAGATGATGTGGCCGGAGTTCTCTCCGCCCAGCTGCCAGCGGCGCTTCAGCAGCATTTCCAGCACGTAGCGGTCGCCTACCTTCGCGCGGGCAAACGGAATCTTCAACCGGGCAAGCGCATGCTCCAGCGCGAGATTGGTCATCTGGGTGCCGGCGACGCCGCCGGCAAGCTCGCCCTTCTGCTTGCGGTGGCGCGCAATGACGTAGAGCAACTGGTCGCCGTCGTAGAGCTGTCCCGCGCTGTCGATCATGACCAGCCGGTCGCCATCGCCATCGAGCGCGATGCCGAGGTCGGCCTTGTGGCTCTTCACCGCCATCTGCAGCGCTTGGGGAGAAGTGGCGCCGACCCGATCGTTGATATTGAAACCGTCCGGGTTGACGCCCACCGTCTCGACATCTGCGCCGAGCTCGTGGAAAACATGGGGCGCGACGTGATAGGCCGCGCCGTTCGCGCAGTCCACCACGATCCGCATGCCGCGCAAGTGCAGGCTCGTCGGGAACGTGGTCTTGCAGAACTCGATGTAGCGGCCCGCCGCATCGTCGATGCGCCGCGCCTTGCCGAGCCGGCTCGAGGCCATGCATTTCAGGGGCTGCGCGAGCTCGCGCTCGATCGCCATCTCGGTCGCGTCAGGCAGCTTCGCGCCATCGCCCGAGAAGAACTTGATGCCGTTGTCGTCGAACGGATTGTGCGAGGCGCTGATCACGATGCCGGCGGACAGCCTCAACGCCCGCGTGAGGTAGGCGACCGCAGGCGTCGGCAGCGGCCCCACCAGCAACACGTCCACGCCGGCCGCAGACAGCCCCGCTTCCAGCGCGGACTCCAGCATGTAGCCGGAAACACGGGTGTCCTTGCCGATCAGGACCGCGGGCCGCTCGAGCCCTTGGCGCCGAATGCCCGCCAGCACCTTGCCGGCGGCGTAGCCGAGCCGCATCACGAAGTCGGGGGTGATCGGCTCCTTGCCGACCTTGCCGCGCACTCCGTCCGTCCCGAAGTATTTCCTGCTCATATACTAAATAGCCGCAAAGGCGCTATGACGCCAAGGGAATCTGGAGAATAACAACAAACAAAACATCAGGCCAAAATTATATTTTATCTTGTTGAGTTTACTTGGCGCCTTGGCGTCTTGGCGGCTAATTTTGGGTTTTGACGGCCTGCCAGACGGCGAGGGCGTCGCGCGTGGCGGCGACGTCGTGCACCCGCACGATCTGCGCGCCGTTCTGCACGGCGAGCAGTGCCGCCGCGACGCTCGCATGGACCCGCTCCTGCGGTTCCCGGCCGGTCAACTTGCCCAGCATGGCCTTGCGCGACAGGCCCGCCAGGAGCGCAACGCCCAGCGACCGGAACTCGCGCAGCGAGGCCAGCAGGGAGAGGTTGTGCTCGAGCGTCTTGCCGAAGCCGAAACCGGGATCCACGACGATGCGGTCGCGGGCGATGCCGGCGCGCTCGGCCGCGGCGACGCGCCCGGCCAGGTAATCGCGCACCTCGCGCACCACGTCCTGGTAGCTGGGATTCGCCTGCATGGTGCCGGGGTCGCCCTGCATGTGCATGAGGCACACGGCGACCGGCCCCTTCGCCACAGCCTCGAGCGCCCCGGGGACGGACAGCGCGGTGACGTCGTTGACCATCGCCGCCCCGGCCGCGATCGCCTCGCGCATCAGCTCGGGCTTGCGGGTGTCCACCGAGACCGGCACGCCGCCGGCTGCCAAGGCCTCCAGCACCGGCAGCACGCGCCTGCGCTCCTCGTCGAGAGAGACCGGCGCCGCGCCGGGACGCGTGGACTCGCCGCCGAGGTCGAGGATATCGGCACCCTCCCCGATTAGCCGATGCGCGTGCGCGACCGCCCGCGCCGTGTCGGCGAATAGCCCGCCGTCCGAAAAAGAGTCGGGCGTGATGTTGATCACGCCCATGATCAACGGGCGCGACAGATAGAGGGTGAACTTACCGCAACGGAGGACTTGCGACATAAGGATGAAGGCGGAAGGCGGAAGGATGAAATGAAGTCACGCTTTCGCGTGTCATTCAGCCTTCATCTCCCGGCCCGCTGCATCGTGCCGGGCGTTCGCCGGCCCTAACGTGCGCAGGCACGTTATTCGAAACCCCGGCTCACTCCTTCATCCTTCAGGGCGCCGTCAGGCGCTCTGTGGGGGCGCGGCGGGTGCAGTGGCCGTCGGCTGCGAGCCCGGGTCCCGGGGCTGGGGCGGGTTCTGCGCCGGCTTGGGCGGGCGCGGCGGACGCCCTTCCATGATGTCGTTGATCTGGTCGGAGTCGAGCGTTTCCCACTCGAGCAGCGACTTCGCCATCATCTCGACCTTGTCGCGGTTGTCTTCGATGATCTTCCGCGCCAGCGCGTATTGCTGGCCGATGATGCGGCGGATCTCGGCGTCCACCTTCTGCATGGTGGTTTCCGACACGTTCTTGTGCACCGTCACCGAGCGGCCGAGGAACACCTCGCCCTCGTTCTCGCCGTAGACCATCGGCCCGAGCTCGTCGCTCATGCCCCAGCGCGTCACCATGCTGCGCGCGAGGTCGGTGGCGCGCTCGAAGTCGTTGGAGGCGCCGGTGGTCATCTGGCCCATGAAGACCTCCTCGGCGATGCGCCCGCCGAACAGCACCGCGATATTCTGCAGGATATGCTCGCGGTCCATGCTGTAACGGTCTTCCTGCGGCAATTGCATGGTGACCCCCAGCGCGCGGCCGCGCGGGATGATCGTCACCTTGTGCACCGGGTCGGTCTTGGGCATCAACTTCGCCACCACCGCGTGCCCCGACTCGTGGTAGGCGGTGTTCTTGCGCTCGTGCTCGGGCATCACGAGGGAGCGGCGTTCCGCCCCCATGATGACCTTGTCCTTGGCGCGCTCGAAGTCGTCCATGTCCACGAGGCGCTTGTTGGCGCGCGCCGCGAACAGCGCCGCCTCGTTCACCAGGTTCGCGAGGTCGGCCCCCGAGAAGCCGGGCGTGCCGCGCGCGATGATGTCGGGCTTGACGTCGGGCGAGATCGGGACCTTGCGCATGTGCACCTGGAGGATCTGCTCGCGCCCGCGGATGTCGGGCAGCGGCACCACCACCTGGCGGTCGAAACGGCCGGGCCGGAGCAGCGCCGGGTCGAGCACGTCGGGGCGGTTGGTCGCGGCAATCACGATCACGCCCGAGTTGGTCTCGAAGCCGTCCATCTCGACCAGCAGCTGGTTCAGCGTCTGCTCGCGCTCGT
>CAYYZZ010000211.1:0-5005 GCA_964476235.1 uncultured Streptomycetaceae bacterium
ACGAGGAGGAGCTGAAATCCATCCTCGACCGCGCGCGCGACGACGGCATCAAGCGCGAATCGGTTTTGATCCAGCGCTTCAAGGGCCTGGGCGAGATGAACCCCGGGCAGTTGTGGGAGACGGCGTTGAACCCCGACACGCGGCGGCTGCTCAAGGTACGCATCGAGGACAAGAACAAGACCTACGCGCTCTTCAACATGCTGATGTCGAAGAAGGAGGCCGAGAAGCGCTGCGCGTGGATGGAAGAGAACGGCAGCACGGTGGAAGCGGATGTCTGAGATGGCGTTGCAGATGAAGCGTCGCAGATACAACGTCTCAGATACAACGTCGCAGATAAGGCGTCGTGGATAAAGCGTTGAAAGCACGCTGTCTCCGAGACGCAGCATCTGAGACGCTCTATCTGAGACGCAACACCTGAGACGTTTTATCTGAGACGCAGTATGAGCGAGTAACGACGGACGAGCGACAAACCATGACGGACGCCAGGACACGGAAAGGCGGCAAGGACGACGCGACGCTCGACCTGTTCGAGCAGGCAGGCGAGGAAAAAGCGGGCGGGAATGCGAGTGGAAAGACGGACATGAAGGCAGCGGCCAAAGCACTAGCAAAAGCCAAGAAGTCCAAGCCCGCAGGAAAGGGAAAAGCGGGCGGCAGCGCGGGCGGCGGCAAAGGAGGAGGCGGCCCGGCGAACCCGGTGGCCGCGGGCGACGACTTCATCGACATGGCGGCGTTCGCCGAGAGGAGCTATCTCACCTACGCGATGAGCGTGGTGCGCGGGCGCGCGATCCCGAACGTCGAGGACGGCCAGAAGCCGGTGCAGCGCCGCATCCTCTACGCGATGAACGAGCTGGGCCTGAAGAGCGGGGTCCAGCATTCCAAGTCCGCGCGCATCGTTGGCGAGGTGCTCGGCAAGTTTCACCCGCACGGCGATGCGTCCACTTACGAGGCGCTGGTGCGCATGGCGCAGGATTTCTCGCTGCGCTATCCCCTGATCGACGGCCAGGGCAACTTCGGCACGCAGGACGGCGACCCCGCCGCCGCCTACCGCTACACGGAAGCGCGACTCACGCCGCTCGCCGATCTGCTGCTCTCCGAGATCGACCAGGATACGGTCGATTTCATCCCCAACTACGACGGGCGCCTGAAGGAGCCGAAGCTCCTGCCTGCGCGGCTGCCGATGCTGCTTCTCAACGGCGCCTCCGGCGTTGGCGTCGGCATGGCGTGCGAGCTGCCCCCGCACAACATGCGCGAGGTGGCGGAAGCGGCGGTGCTGATGATCAAGCATCCCAACGCGACGCCCAAGGCGCTGATGCACATCATCAAGGGCCCGGACTTCTCCGGCGGCGGCCAGATCATCAGCCCGCGCGAGGAAATCACCGAAGCCTACAAGACCGGGCGCGGGTCGCTGCGTGCCCGCGCAAGGTGGAAGGTCGAGAGCCTCGCTCGCGGCCAGTGGCAGGTGATCGTGTACGAGCTGCCGCCGACGACGTCGGTGAAGCGCGTGATGGAGGAAATCGAGGCCCTCACCAATCCCAAGCCCAAGGAAAAAGGCGGCAAGGTCTCGGCGGCGCAGGCCAACCAGAAGCAGGTCGTGCTGAACGCGCTGGAGAAGGTGAACGACGAGTCGGACAAGGATAACAAGCTGCGGCTAGTGCTGGAGCCGCGCTCCTCGCGCCAGGACCCCGATGAGTTCATGCGCTTCATGTTGACGCACACGAGCCTGGAGGAGAACTTCCCGGTCAACCTGGTGGCGCTGGGCCTCGACGGCCGCCCGGTGAGGAAGAACATCGCCGAGCTCGTGGGCGAATGGGTGCAGTTCCGCATCGCCACCGTCACGCGGCGCTCGAAGTTCCGGCTGACGCAGGTCGAGAAGCGCATCCACATCCTCGAAGGCCGCATCGTCGTCCTGCTCAACATCGACAAGGTGATCAAGGTCATCCGCAACTCGGACGAGCCCAAGCCCGATCTGATGAAGCAGTTCAAGCTGACCGAGGTGCAGGCGGAGGACATCCTCGAGATTCGCCTGCGCCAGCTCGCGCGGCTGGAAGGCATCAAGATCGAGACCGAGCTGAAAGGGTTGAAGGAAGAGCGCAAGGGCCTGAAGGGCCTGCTCGGAGCCGAAGAGGAGATGAAAAAGCTCGTCGCGGAGGAGATTCGCAACGACACGAAGACCTACGGCGACGCGCGCCGCACGCAGATCGAAACGGCCGAGCGCGCGACGTTCGAGCGCCAGGTCATCGACGAGCCGCTCACGATCATCGTCTCGCGCAACGGCTGGGTGCGCGCGCGCACCGGCCACGGGCTCGACCTTGCCGGCACCAACTACAAGACCGGCGACGGGCCGTACTCCGTTTTCGAGACGCGCTCGGTGCACAACGTGGGGATCATCGATTCCACCGGCCGCGCGTTCAGCGTGGAATGCGTCGAGCTGCCCAGCGGCAAGGGCGACGGCCAGCCGCTCACCTCGTTCATCGAGCTCGCGCCCGGCGCGCGGCTCGCGCACGTGGTGGATGCGCAGCCGGGCAAGCGCTATCTCGTCGCCAACTCCGGCGGCTACGGCTTCATCGTCAAGTCCGAGGACCTGCTCACGCGCGTGAAAGCGGGCAAGACCTTCATGACACTCTCTGAAGGCGAGGAAGTGATCCGTCCCGCCTTAGTGCCAAATGAGGTGCCAAATGAGGTCCCCGATAACAAGTCCTTAATGGCGGCGGCGTTCTCCGAGAACGGCCGCATGCTGCTGTTCCCCGCGGAAGAGCTGAAGGAGCTGGGTCGCGGCCGCGGCATCACGCTGATGGGCCTCGACGACGACGAAAAACTCGTCGCGGTAGGCTTCGCCGATTCCAAGTCCGTCACCGTCGCCGGCACCTCGCGCTCAGGCAAGGAAAAGACCGTGAAGGTGAGCGGCGCGGACCTGCAGAAACACATCCTGCATCGCGCCAGGAAGGGCTGCCTGCTGCCCGGCAAGTTGAAGCCGACTGGCGTGACGACGGACGACTGAAGGCGAAAGTCGGAAGTCGAAAGGCGGAAGGATGACCCCGGCGTACGCCGGGAGTTCTCATCACCCATCACCGATCAAAAAAAGGCCGCGCAGCGCGCGGCCTTTTCCAGTCACGAGTCACCAGTCACCAGTCACCAGTCACCAGTCACGCCTTTCAAAGCGCCCGCGACAGGGGGACTCCTTGTCGAAGCGGGCGCTTTGCGCGCGCGTCAGCGCGCGAGGGGATCCGGCCGCATCTGGAACCTCACCACCGTCGGCTTGTTTTCCTTGCCGCCTTCGTTGTGGAACATCGTGCGCGTGGAGTTAGTCGCCCAGAGCGATCGGCCTTTCCATCCGCCGTTCGGGTCATCGATGCGCCCTTCGGCCCACTTCGCGAAAAAGCCCATCGGGTACGGGACGCGCAGGTTGAGGAACTTGCCATTCACCAGGGCGAAGTACGATTCGTTGAGGTTGCCGGTGACGATCGGCACGTTCGCGCCCAGCCCGAATGTGTTGAACTGGTCCACCCAGGTGTAATAGCTCGCTTCGGCGCTGCCGGGATCCTTCAAGTCCTTGAACTGCGGCCCGGGCAGTGGATAGAGCGTCCAGCCCTCGGGGCAGTGATTGCCCGTCGCCTTCGGCCCGTTCAGCGGTCCCTTGCACTTGCGCCGGTCGAAGCTGCCGAGGTGGCCGCTGGAGAGCGACACCCAGTAGACGCCGTTGCGATCGATATCGCCCCCGCGCGGCCCATAGCCCGGGGCCGGCGGCGCGTACATCTCGGTCAGCGCCGTCTCGGTGGGATTCGAACCCGGCGCGACTCGAACGACGTAGCCGGGGAACGGGAACGCCAGCGCCGTGCCCCAGACCGAGCCATCGACCGGGTTCACCGCGACCGCGTAGATATTGGTCGCGGCGCGCCGGTCCTTCTTGGGATCCATCGGCTCGTTGGGCTCGGTATAGGCGTCGCGCCTGCCGTTGCCGTTGGTGTCGAGAATGAACGGCGTCCAGCCTTGCGAGCGCTCCTCGTCGCCGGTCTCCTCGTAGAGCTTCCGGTTCAGCCAGCCGACGACGCCCGCGCCGCCGCCGCCGCTGCTGGTCCACAGGATCTGGTCGGCGTCCTCGGCGAAGATCAGGTGGTGCGTCGGGAAGCACGTGCTGATCAGCGTCCACTTGTCCGACTTCGGGTCGTACATGGAAAGGTGGCGGCCGGCGCTCGTGAGCGGAAACACCTTCGCCGATGGATGGTTCGAGCCCTTCTTGCAGAAATCCGGGTTGTTCGGATGGCGCACCCGCGCGGTGAACCAGACCCGGCCTTTTTCGTCCATTATCGGGTTGTGGATGCTGGTCTTGCTGTCCCAGATCGGCTTGTCGCCCCAGTGAGGAGAGGGCTGCATCGGGCTCGTCTTCGACGACGGCGTCTTGGGGTCGCGCACGGGATGCACCAGCTCGGTTACCTTGTGCGTGACCGGATCGAGAACCGGGACGCGGTCGCTGCTGTCCTCCGGCGAACCGTAGAGCTTGCCGTTCGGAAACAACGTCGGCTTGCGGCGGTCGGTGCCGATGAGGTCATGCATGTAGTCCGTCGTGTGGCTCCAGTCCCACAGGGTGAGCACGACATTGCGCTCCATGCCCTGCGGGCGCGGCGGCGTGGCGAATGGCAGCTCGCCCGCCTTGATGCGGTCGGTCCAGTCGGCGAAATAGTCGAACGCGCGCGGCGTGCCGAAGCGGGCGACGTCGCGCGCCATCTGCGTGAGGGCCTGGCCGGACTGCACGCGTCGCGCCCAGGCGTCGGTGGATTTCATGTGGGCGAAATCCTTCGGCATCGTGCGCGTTCCCGGCGTGCCGAGCGCGTGGCACGCGATGCAGGCGTTGGATTTGACGATGTTCAGCCACTCGCCCTGGTGGTTCACCTTACCCACGGGAAACTCGCTTTTCTCCGGTATCTTCATCATCGAATACCAGTAGATCGCCGGATAGTATTGCGCCGCCGCCGCCGGGCTCGGCGCCGGCACCGCGGTGAGATTCAGG
>CAYYZZ010000212.1:0-4989 GCA_964476235.1 uncultured Streptomycetaceae bacterium
GGAACTGCTGGAGAACAGCCTCGACGCAGGCTCGCAGGCGATTGCCGTTCTGCTCGCCGGCGGCGGCACCAAACTCATCAGGGTCACCGACGACGGCCACGGCATCCCGCGCGACGAGATCAAGCTCGCGCTGGCCCGCCATGCGACCAGCAAGATCGGCTCGCTCGAGGACCTCGAGCGCGTAGCGACACTGGGTTTCCGCGGCGAAGCGCTCGCGAGCATGGCCTCGGTGTCCCACCTGACGCTCACCAGCCGCCGCGCCGGGGAGAAGCACGCCTGGACCGTCACCGCGACCGGCTCGAACATCACCCGGGCCTCCCCCGCCGCGCTGCCCGCCGGCACCAGTATCGAGATCCACGATCTCTACTTCAACACGCCGGCGCGCCGCAAGTTCCTGAAGTCCGAGCCGACCGAGTACGCCCACTGCGAGGAGTCGTTCAAGCGCATCGCGCTCTCGCGGCCCGACGCCGGCTTCTCCCTGCAGCACAACGGGCGGACGCAATGGCATCTCAAGCCGCAGCCGCTCGCCGGCCGCATCGGCGCGCTGCTGGGCGAGGAGTTCAACGCCGCCGCCATCGCGCTCGACGAATCGAGCGCCGGTCTGCGGATCACCGGGGCGATCGGACTCCCAGCGCACGCGCGCTCCTCCCGCGACGCCCAGTACGTCTTTGTCAACGGCCGCTTCGTCCGCGACAAGCTTGCAACCCACGCCATCCGCCAGGCCTACCAGGACGTGCTGCACCACGACCGCCATCCCGCCTACGTGCTGTTCCTCGAGATCGACCCGGCGCAGGTGGACGTCAACGTGCACCCGACCAAGACCGAGGTGCGCTTCCGCGAATCGCGCGGCGTGCACCAGTTCATCTTCCACGCGCTGAACAAGGCCCTTGCCGGCGCGACGGCTGGCGCGGAAACGGCGCGCAGCCCTTTCATGGCGCCGGCGGCAGGGGCCGCCCCCGCGCCCATGCGCCAGGCCGCGATGGCGTTGAGCGCGGCCGAACCCTCAGTGTTTTACGAAACGCTGTTCCGCAAGCCCGGCCCCGAAATGCCGGCGCCGGAAACGGAAGACATGCCGCTGGGATTTGCGCTGGCGCAGCTCTCCGGCATCTACGTGCTCGCCCAGAACCGCCACGGGCTGGTGATCGTGGACATGCACGCCGCCCACGAGCGCATCCTGTACGAAAAGTTGAAAGAATTGCTGGATCAGCGCGAAATCCCGATGCAGCCGCTGCTGGTGCCGGTGAGCTTCCCCGCCGAGGCGCTCGACGTCGCCACCGTGGAAGAGCACGCGGACGTGCTGCGCACCATCGGCTTCGACATCGCCGCCGCCTCGCCGAGGTCGCTGATCGTGCGCGCCGTGCCGGCGCCGCTCGCCGACGCCGATGCGCGGAGCCTGGCGGGCGACGTGCTGCGCGAGATCCGCGAAACCGGGGCGAGCCGGGTGCTCACCGAGCGGCGCAACGAATTGCTGGGAACCATGGCGTGCCACGCCGCGGTGCGCGCCAACCGCAAGCTCACGGTGCCCGAGATGAACGCCCTGCTGCGCGAGATGGAGGCGACCGAGCGCTCCGGGCAGTGCAACCACGGCCGGCCCACCTGGCACCAGGTGACGGTCGCGGAGCTTGACCGCCTTTTCATGCGCGGGCGCTAAGCGCGACCGTCACTGGTGCCAAGGGATGAGGGCTGAGGGATGAGGGCTGAGGAAGAGTTGGTCAGGAGCGCGGCGACCCGTGACCAGTAAGCGCAAGACGAAGGCTAAAACCACGCGGAAGAAACCCGCCGCGCCGCGCCGCGCCGCCCGCGTGAAGCACGTCGCTTCCTCATCCCACATAAGTCATCCCTCGTCTCTGCCGGCGGAGCCGGCGCCGCTCGCTCCTCATCCCTCATCCCTCCGCCCTCATCCCTCGCCAAAATGGCCGCCGGCCATTTTGTTGATGGGGCCAACGGCGAGCGGCAAGACCACGGTGGCCTTGCGGCTCGCGCAGGCGCTGCCGTGCGAGATCATCAGCGTGGACTCGGCGCAGGTCTACAAGGGCATGGACATCGGCACCGCCAAGCCGGAAGCGGAGCTGCTCAAGCAGGCGCCGCATCACCTGCTCGACGTCATCGAGCCCCACGAAAGCTATTCGGCGGCGCGCTTCCGCGACGACGCGCTGGCGCTGATGCGCGAGGTCACCGAGCGCGATCGCATCCCGCTGCTGGTGGGGGGCACCATGATGTATTTCCAGGCGCTCACCGAGGGGTTGAACGACCTGCCGGAAGCCGATCCCGTGGTGCGGCTGATGATCGACACCATGGCCGAGGAGCAGGGCTGGCCGGAAGTGCACGCGAAACTCAAGCGCGTGGACCCCGAGACGGCGGAACGGCTGCAGCCCAACGACTCGCAGCGCATCCAGCGCGCGCTGGAAGTCTATTACCTCACCAACCAGCCGCTTTCCAAGCTGCTGAAGAAGCCGAAATACGTCTACTTCCCCTATACTCCGATCCGGATATCACTCGTCCCCAGCGACCGCGAGGTCCTGCACATGCGCATCGCGCAGCGCTTCGACGCCATGCTCTCAGCGGGCCTGGTGACGGAACTGAGGCAGCTGCGCGAGGAGTACGGGCTGGAAGCCGGCATGCCTTCGATGCGCAGCGTCGGCTACCGCCAGGCCTGGGAACACCTCGAGGGCAGGATCGATGCAGCGGCGCTGCGCGAAAAGGGCATTGCCGCCACCCGCCAGCTCGCCAAGCGCCAGCTCACCTGGCTGAGGGCGATGGAGAACATGACCGAATTCGACTGCCTGGAGGAAAACCTCGCCGACCTGGTGCTGGAGTACGTCAGGCGGGAACTCGAAGCTCAGCTACTGAGCGACGACTGACGAGCCGCCCGAGGGATGAGGGCGGAGGGATGAGGGATGAGGGGAAACCCGAAAAACGAAAACCAGCTCTTGTTGCGGTTCTTGCTTTAGATCATCCCTCCGCCCTCATCCCTCATCCCTAGTGACTTCGCATCACTTGTGATGGGAAGTCATGTAGCGGAGCCGGTCCGCCAGCCCCTTCAACAACGCGACGGCGAACGCGGGGTTGGTCTTCACCAGGGACAGGAAGTCGTTGCGGTTGATCGACATCAGGTCGCAGTCAGTTTCCGCCGTGGCGGTGGCAGCGCGCGGTGACTGGTCGACGAGGGCCATCTCGCCGAAGATACCGCCCGCCCCGATGCGCCCGACCACCTTGCCCCTGATCGAGATCGCGACGCGGCCTTCGATCACCACGTACATGAACACCCCGCCCTCGCCCTCCTTCATGATGACCTTATTGAGGGGGGTGTGAGCCGGCGGATGGGGCACCCGGTCCACCAGCTCGGCCAGCAGCTTCTCGTCGAACACCCTGCTCTCCGGCGATTTCCCGCCGTCCACCAGGTTCTTGCTCACGATCGCGGCGGTCAGGCGCAGGCGGTTGATGAGGATGTTCATGAGCATGAGCGCGAATTCCGGCGCCTTCTGGATCGCGCCCTGAAACTGCGTCGGGTCGAGCGATAGCGCGCGGCAGGCGGTCTTGGCCGCGGCCGTGGCGCTGCGCGGTAACTGGCTGATCGCGGCCATCTCGCCGAAGATCTCGCCCGCCTTGATCTGGTCGATCACCTTCTTGCCGCGGATCAGGCTCACGTCGCCTTTCACCAGCAGGTACATCTTGTCGCTCCCCTGGTTCTCGGTGAAGAAAGTCCCGCCCTGGGAGATGAGTTCCACCTTGCCGAGCGACTGGAAGCAGGCCCGCGCGACGGCGGGGTCGTAGATCGCGTTCTTGGCGGGCCTGCCCGTGCTCGTGAAATCCAGTTCGTCCATGTCGCCTCGTTAAATAATGATCGCTGTTCGTTCGCGGGCCCGGCTCACTTGTACTTGGAGGTCATGAACCTCAGCCGCTCCGAGAGGGCTTTCAGCAGGGACATCGCGAAGGCGGGCTTGGTCTTCACCAGGTTCATGAAGTCAGTGCGGTTGATCCCGAGCAGGGTGCAATCGGTCTCGGCGGTGGCGGTCGCGACGCGAGGCGACTGATCGACGAGGGCCATCTCGCCGAAGACGCCGCCGGGCCCGATTTTCTCGACGAGCTTCTCGCTGATGGAAATCGCGACCACGCCTTCCCGCACCACGTACATGAATATCCCCCGGTCCCCTTCTTTCATGATGACCTTGTTCAGGGGATGCATCGCCGCGGGCTTGTCTTCGAACTCGCGCTCCAGGTCGGCCAGGAGCTTGCGGTCGAACACGGCCGCCTTGTTCCAGCGATCCTTCTCCGACAGCCGGCCGCCGCTGGTCAGGTTGGAGACGGTCTCGCGCAGGCGGCTGATGATGATGTTCATCAGCATCAGCGCGAATTCCGGCGATTTCGCGAGCGCGCCCTGGAACTGCTTATCGTTGAGGGAGATCACGCGGCAGGCGGTCTTGGCCGCCGCGGTGGCGGTGCGGGGCAGCTGGCTGATCGAGGCCATCTCGCCGAACACCTCGCCCTTGCCGACGGTGCCGATGACCTTCTTCTGGACGCTCAGGGTCACCTCGCCGTCGAGCAGGAGGTACATCCGGGCGCCTTCCGAAAATACGCTGGCGGTTCCCTCGTCCTCGACGAAGATGGACTTGCCCGGCGCGAAGCTCTCGGTCTTGCCCGCCGACTTGAAAAACTCCAGGGCAACGGCCGGCTGATAGAGCTTGCTTTGCGCGGGCCTGGCGAACTTCGGATCTTCCTTTTCCACTTGCAGTTCCATGTTCCCTTCTCGTCCGGAAACGACGGGCGCCTCACCCCTTCCGCTTCACCTGCGCGCCGACCCAGCCCCTGGCAAAGGTTATTGTAACGTCCTCCCCGACCGCGAGCTGCGCTCCGTCGCGCACGAGGCGGCCGGCGGCGGATTCGGTGATGCAGTAGCCGCGCTCCAGCACGGATTGCGGGTTGAGGTGCTTCAGGTTCGCGTCGAGGCGCGCCAGCAGCGCCGCGGCGGTCTCCAGCCGGCGCCGCGCG